>JASFVN010000161.1:0-9514 GCA_050049805.1 Gemmatimonadota bacterium | reverse complement strand
ACGGGCAGGACAAGCTGAAGTTGGTCACCCACTGCCGGGATTCGGATCGTTACGAGCAGAACATGCTGGAGGAGTACCTGGCTTACCGTCTCTACAACCATCTCACGGACATCAGCTTCCGGGTCCAACTCGCCAGAATCACCTACCTGGACACCAGTGGGGAGAACGACCCGGTTGAGCGCATGGGATTCCTGATCGAAGACGAGGATGCCATGGCCGAGCGTTTGGGTGGCATGATGATCGAAGCTCCCAACGCTCTGCCTACGGACTTCGATCTCGACCAACTGGGCCTCTTCTATGTCTTCCAGTTCATGGTGGGGAACGTGGATTGGGGTACCGGCACAAGCCACAACGTGAAGATCATTGCAAAGGACATGGCCTACCATCCCATTCCATACGATTTCGATTGGACCGGGTTGGTAGATGCGCCCTATGCTGCTCCGAACCGCCTCACTGTAGATCTCCATGCCACTGTCCGACAGCGGGTCTATTGGGGGGTCTGCGTGCCCGGCATCGATTATCAACGCCAGTTCGACCGGTTCAACGAGGTCCGAGAGGCTATCCTGAATCAGGCCAGGAACCAGGTGGGTCTGGAGGAGGGGAATGTCAGGTCCGCTGTGGGGTATCTCGAGGAGTTCTACGAGATCATCAATGACCCGGGGGACGCCCGATCAAGGATCGTCGACCGGTGCAGGAAGTGGAACATCAGGGACCCCCACCCCTGAGGAAGGGCCGGCTCCCTGGTAACCCGCGTGAGGAAGGGGGGCGCTGCTCCTCAGGACCGAACGTGGGCCTTGGGGGTTGTCCACAGGCCCTTTGACCCGTAGAACTCATCCAGACAGGATCGGTGAACTGAGGACAAAACCCTTTGGGAGGCACCCCCATGAAAAGACTCACGACTCTCTTTCCTCTCGTTGCCCTACTGGCGGCATGTGCCGGCGGCCCCCCGCCAGAGCCACCGGGCCCACCGCCTCTGGATCCGGTTGGCACCTACGACTGCTATCTGGACGTGGACGGTATGGCACTCGATGCCGTCCTGACCATCACCGGCGAGGAGGGTGCATACGCGGGCGAAGTATCCTCCGAGATGGGTTCCATGCCGGTTTCGGATATCGTCATCGATGGGCAGCAGATGTCCTTCGTGGTGGACTCTCCGGACATGACCGTCTTTTTTACCGTGATGTTCGATGGGGACGACTTCTCGGGTGAGTTCGACGCCGGGGGGATGGGTGGGTACGTGACGGGGACCAAGCGGTAGGTGGCAAGGGGGGAGATCGCAGGAGAAACCACCCAAACAAGAACGGGACTCGGCCGCTCAGGTCGGGTCCCGTCGCTTGTCTCACTCGGCTTGACCCGAGGAGGCTACCCCGCCGTGCCCTCAGGGCTTGTTTGTTCCCGCCCCGTTTCCAACCAACGCCAGCACCTCGTCCACTTCCTTCGGAACATGAGCCGAGAGAATGACAGGGCCAGCCTCCGTTACCAATACGGTGTCTTCGACTCGGATGTGGAGGTCTTCCTCGGGAATGTCGATGATGGGCTCCACAGCGATGACCATTCCAGCCTGTAGGGGCAGGTCGTAATCCCCCACATCATGAACGCTCATCCCCACGAAATGACCGGCGCCCCCTGGATACTGGTTGGGAAAGCCCCAACGCTCGAAGATCTCCTCGGCGATGGCCATCGTTTCCTGCCGTGTGACACCCGGAACCATGGCAGCGATGATGGCTTTCTCGGCCTCCAGGACACAGCGGTAGGCTCTCTCCTGTAGCTCGGTGAAGGCGCCAGACGCAGGCCAGGTGCGGGTGATGTCCATGGTCAGGTAGCCCATGTCCGCTCCGTAGTCCATGACGATGATGTCACCGTCCTGGAGTTGCCGGTCGCTGTCCTGATAGTGCCAAACATTGCTATTCGGTCCGGACCCGACGATGGCGTTATAACCGGCTCCTTCCGCTCCATAGTGAAGCATCGTCCGGGTGGCTTCGGCCTCGATCTCGTACTCCCAACCCCCGACCCGGGTCACTCCGATGGCCCGGATGTGGGCCTCGGCGCTCACCCACCCGTTCCGTTTCAACGCTTCGATCTCCCGGTCTGTTTTGATCATTCGGAGCGCGTCGATGTGGGGAGCGATGTCCCTCAGGTCGTAATAGGGGAAACGTTCCTTCAGCGTCTTCGCCCGCCAGGCATCTTCCGAGGGGAAGGCTCCAAATGGGTTGGCCATTCGCCTGGCGGTGAAGATGGCCATGTCCGTCCTGGACTGATCCACCTCGGTACTCTCCGAGAGCCTTACGTAAAGGTTTTGCTGGCCGCTGGTTCGGTTGCGAGCCAGGAATTCCTGGAGGTGGCTGAGGGGGTGGACGGCGCCGAGGCCATGCTCCTCGGCTGCCCCTTCCTGGTAGAGCATGTTCCATCCGTCCCGGCTCGCCTCTCGTTCCGTCTGGGCTGGAAGAAAGAGAGTGGCCGTGCAGGAGGAGGCGTCCATGAAGAGGATCGCGTTCAAGTTCTCGTTTCCGGTGAGGTAATAGAAGTCGTTGTCCTGGCGGAAGCGGATTCCAGCCGGCACAACGGTCTTGCCGAACATGAGAACGTGGCCCTCATGGCCCAGGGACTCGCAGAGGGCCCGGCGACGAGCCGAAAATTCCTCAGGAAGGTACTCGATCTTCTGGGCCTGTGCCTGGGAGGCCAGGGCGAAGAAGGACGCAATCAGGAGGCCGGTAGAAAGAGCTTTGACCTTCATGTTTCCTCCACAGAGCAGATTGATGGGAGAGCATTTTCGCGGCAGTTCACCCCAAGGCAGCATGCCCCAATGGCAGTATAACCTGAAAAAAGAGAGGGGGCTGCCCCGAAGGACAACCCCCAGGCAGGAGGCACCTGTTTCCTCTACCCTGCCCTAACCTCCTACTCTCTGCACACGCTCGAACTCGGCGATGGCATTGACGTAGTTGATGATGGCCCGGAGCTCCGAGAGGCGGGCTGCCCTCAGATCGTCCTGGGCTTGTGTTACTTCGTAATTGGTGGAAGCGCCGACGTTGAAGCGGGTTTGCTCGATCTCGGCACTCCGCTCCGCCACCTCACGGCTCCTCTGAGCCGCCTGGTATTGGAGGTAGGTATCACTGACGGCGAGGCCCGCGTCCGTGACCTGCGTGACGATGGCCAGTTCCTGATTCTTCAAGCTGAGCTCGGTTTGCCTCATCTGGAGACGGGCTCTCTCCAGGTTGGCCTTGGCTGCCCCGTTCCCGATGGGGTAGGAAAAGTTCAGGGACAGATTCCACGTGGGCGTATCCCGGTCCCAGATGGCCTCGAGACCGTCCCTGTAGCCGCCCTCGGCGATCAACACCGGATCTCCACCCAGCTCTCCTCTCTCATAGCGATCCCCTCCCACACCGGAGACCGAGTAGCTGGCGGAAAGGTCGAGGCTCGGTTTCAGGTTGTCTTCCGTTACCTCCAGGTTCAGCTCCGAGATCTCCTGTTGCCGGCGTTGTTGTCGAATGTCGGTGCGTTGAGCCAGGGCTCTTTCGATGGCTGCCGGGATGTCCACGGTTATCTGTTCGAGGGTCGGCAGCGAAGTCGGGTTCAGGGTCTGGTAGAGAAAGGGATCGTCGGCTCCCCCGAGGAGAAGCCGCTTGAAGTTGAGTTCCTGGTTTCTCCATTGGACCTCGGCGTTCAGCAGGGATTGCTCGGCGCTGGCAACCTGGGACTCGGCCTGGACCACCTGGAGCTCCGACATGGTTCCCAGCTCCACCCGGATCTGATTCTGCTGCAGGAGCTCCTGGGCCTGGGCCAGGCTCCTGCGCTGGATCTCGATGTTCTCGATGGCGGACCTGAGAGCCCAATAGGCGGTCCTCACCTGGTTGGTGAGGTTCTCCACCTGCCCCTCGAGCTGGACGTCGGTAATGTCCAACTGGATTTCCTGGGTCCTCAGAGTGTTCCGTTGGTTGTCGATCTTTAAGCCGCTGAGGAGCGGCTGGGAGAAACTGAAGTTGAGAGACGATCGATAGGATGGATTCAGCGTCGAGAAGGAGTTGTCCGTCTCGGTGCGGCTGTTATTGAAGTTGGCGCTCAAACGGCCTCCATACCAAGGCAGGGTCTTGGAAAGGGAGCCGTTGAAGGTCAGACGATCGGTGGAGATCCTGGTTCCGCCATCCAACTGACTGGTGGACTGCTGGCTGGAGTTGTTCTGACCGATTGTGGTGGACACGGTCGGGGCGAAGGCCGCACGGGCGGCAAAGAGGGAGTTCCTCTGAATATCGGGGTTCAACCTGGCGGACTGAATGTCCAGGTTCATTTCCAGGGCCCTGGCGATGGCTTCTTCCAGTGTCATTTCCAGCAGGCTTCCGTCGGCTGGAAGTGGGGGAAGGGCACGGCCGATGGCATATGGCTCCGGTTCTTCCTGTGCCGAGATTCTCGGTGAAAGAACAAGCGCCGCGCACGATGCCAGTGTGATGGCGCTGAGAATCCTCATCCTCCTCATGATCCGTCCTCTCTGCTCTATTCCTCGCCGAACTCATCGACGACGTTTTCCGATGGGGTCTGACCATATTGACACTCAAGGGGCCCGGAACGTTAGCACGATTCGTGGTTCGGGTCATGGGAGTGCCACATCCCGGGCGCATCACCTAGATTCGATCCGGAGATCAGCTGTCCCGCCTAGAAAGATTGAGAATGCCATGAAACCCCCTGCACTCCGCCTAGTCCTCCTCCTGGCCGTGGCCGGGCCCCTTTTCGGTTGCGCGACGGGGTCTCAACCTGCCCCCCTGCCCCCTCCGGTTTCCCCGGCGGTGGCCAACCCTGCTCCAGAGCCTGTGGCCGACCAACCTACGGTGCGCGTTACCGACGGCAGACGGCGCTTCGACGGCGTTTTCGGTGCCATCCAGGCTGCGGGAATCCTGGCAGGTAATGCTGGGCCTGCCAGCGTGAACTGGATCGATGGAGGGGAACGGTTCTCCTATACCGCCGTCAATCCATCCACGAGGATGGAGGAAGTGAGGGTGTACGATCCGACAACGGGGGAGGACGAGGTCATCTTCACTGCTTCTTCACTTCGGCTCCCGGATGGTAGCCCCCTGACGTACGACTCCTTTCAGTGGGCCAGCGATTCCCGGCACGTCCTCTTCCAGACCGATTTCCGCCCCATCTACCGGCGTTCAGGAATCTCGGACTACTACCTCTACGATCTGGAGGACGGCGACTTGGATCTGGTCGCCGACGATGTCCGAAGCGCGGAGCTTTCCCCCGACGCCGGGTGGATCGGATATGAACAGGGAGGGGATCTCTATGCTCTGGATATGGCCTCCAACCAGACCACGCGTCTCACGACAAGCGGCTCGGAAGACCTTTTCAACGGTGTGTTCGACTGGGTCTACGAGGAGGAGTTTGGAATCGCAGAGGCGTGGGAATGGTCTCCGGATGGGGCCCATATCGCTTTTTGGCAGACCGACGAAAGCGAGGTGGGCAGCATCGCCATCACGGATTGGAGCGGTTTCAACCCGGACTTTGTGGAGATCACGATTCCAAAGGTCGGTGAACCCAACCCGAAGGTCCGTATCGGCGTAGCCGACGTGGAGAATGGCTCGGTCGTCTGGCTGGATACGGGGATCACCGAAGACCACTATATCCCACGGATCTACTGGACCAGCCGACCGAATACTCTGGCGGTGGTGACGCTCAACCGGTCCCAGAATCACGTCCAACTCTATTTCTTCGACGTCACCACAGGAGAAAAGGAGCTGGTGTTCGAGGAGCGATCCGACACCTGGATCGATGTCTATGATTTCTTCGCCGGGATCCTCCATTTCTTCTTCTTCCCGGAGGGGCTCGAGGAATTCCACTGGATCTCGGACCGGAACGGGCATCAGCACATCTATCGGTATGACTACGACGGGAATCTACTGAACCAGGTTACGTCAGGTCCCTGGAACGTGATCCGGGTCGAGGCCGTGGATCTGGAGTCGAGGACCATCTTCTACACTTCGGCCGAAGATTCGCCCTTGGAGCGGCAGTTGTACGCTGTGGGCTTCGACGGATCGGGAAAGCGGCGAGTGTCGGAGGGCAGGGGCCGGCACCGGTTCGACGTATCTCCGAACGGCGAATTCTACCTGGACCGGTGGTCCAATACCCAGACTCCCCTTCAGGTCGAGTTGAGAAGCACGACTCAGGGTCGGTTGGCGGTCCTGGAGGACAACGACGGTACGAACCGCTGGATGGAAGCCAATGCCTACAGCCCCTCGGAGCTCTTCACCTTCGAGACCTCCGACGGCGTGAGGTTGGATGGCTCCATGGTCAAACCCCCGGGCTTCGAACCTACGAGAGCCTATCCAGTGGTCCTTTCCATCTACGGAGGGCCAGGCTCACAGCAGGTTTACGACGAGTTCACCAGCGACTTCTTCAATCAATACCTGGCTCAGCAGGGCTACATCGTGGTGGGGCTCAACAACCGGGGCACAGGGAACTACGGTTCGGACTTCATGAAGATCGTCTACCGGCGCCTGGGTCACTGGGAAGCCAACGACTTCGCTGAAGTGGGGCGGTGGCTGGCCTCCCAGCCCTGGGTGGACGGAGACCGCATGGCCATCATGGGGACCAGCTACGGTGGATACACGACCATCTATACCATGCTGGATCACCCCGACGTTTTCCGACTGGGCATCGCAAATTCCCCGGGCACGGATTGGCGGATCTACGACAGCATCTACACTGAACGCTACATGGGCCTCCTCTCGGAGAATGCCGATGGCTACGAGGGAAGCTCGGTGATGTCCATCGCTGACAACCTGGAAGGCCATCTGCTGCTGGTTCACTCGGGCATGGACGAGAACGTGCAGCCCCGGCAGACCATGCAGCTCATCACGGCCCTCACCGACGCCGGGAAGGATGCAGAGTTTCGGTTTTATCCAAGGGGCGCCCACGGAGCGGCCTATAGCCTGGAGAGCTTCGTTCTCATGCAGAGAGTCTACGAACAAACCCTCTGCCGTTTCCTGAAGGCCGATTGCGACATCGAGTTCTTGAACCGATGAACGGAGCGGGCAGAGCCCCTGGAGAGGGTGGTGCCGGCAAAGGCTGGCTGAACGCTCTGGGCCTGCACCGGAAAGAGCTCCGGGCCTGGGCCATGTACGACTGGGCCAACTCGGCTTTTGCCACCACCATCATGGGAGCGCTGGCATCCCCCTTCTATGCCCAGGTCGCCGCTTCCCACCTGCCGGCCAACATGCGGACGGCCTACTGGGCCTGGACCACCAGCTTGGCCCTTTTCATCATCGCGGTGATCTCTCCGGTCCTGGGCGCCGTGGCCGACTACAAGGGTGCGAAAAAGAGGTTCCTGGGTTTCTTCGCCGGTCTGGGGATTCTCTTCACTTCCTTCCTCTGGTTCGTGGGGGAAGGAGATTGGCTCTTCGCCTCCACGGTCTTCATCATTGCCAACATCGGCTTTGCCGGGGCGAATGTCTTCTACGAATCGCTCTTACCCAACATCGCCGACGAGAAGGAGATCGACCGGGTGTCGGCGGCGGGTTACGCCATTGGATACGTAGGCGGTGGACTCCTTCTGGCCCTGAACTTCGCCTGGATCAGGTGGCCGGAGACCTTCGGCCTCCAGGACGTGGGGCAGGCTACCCGCTTGTCCTTTGTCAGCGTGTCGGTTTGGTGGGCGGTCTTCTCGGTGCCCCTCTTTCGAAGGGTCAAGGAGCCTCCGCGGCGCCTGGAAGAGGGAGAGACGGTGGGGGTGAATCCCCTGGCGGTGGGTTTTGGTCGGGTCTGGGAGACCTTGAAGGAACTCCGTCGCCACAGGCAGGTCTTCCTTTTTCTCCTGGCATTCTGGTTCTACAACGACGGGATAGGCTCCATCATCAAGCTTGCCGCCATCTACGGAGACGAGATCGGGATCGACACCTCGGTTATCCTCCTGACCTTCCTTTCCGTTCAGTTTCTGGGCATCCCCTTCACCTTCGGATTCGGCTGGCTGGCGGGGAAGATCGGGCCCAAACGTGGGCTTCAGCTGGCTCTCGGTGTTTACCTGATCATCTGCATCTTCGGGTCCTTCGTGGCGACGGCGACCCATTTCTTCGTCATGGGCCTGGCCGTGGCCACCGTTCAGGGCGGAGCCCAGGCCCTGAGCCGATCCATCTTCGCCAGCATCGTTCCCAGGTCGAAAAGCTCGGAGTTCTTCGGCTTTTTCAGCGTAAGCGCCAAGTTTGCCGGGATCTTCGGGCCCCTTGTCTTTGGACTCGTGGCTGCCGGCCAGGGGACCAGCCGCCCGGCCATCGTATCTCTGGTGGCTTTCTTCCTGGTCGGGATGTTCTTCCTCCAGAAAGTGGATCTGGAGGAAGGCCGCCGTGTGGCTGCGGAGGAGGATGCCGAAATGCGAGTTGTGGCAGAGGCTTAGAGTTGCGCGAAATTTAACCTGCGATAGAGACGAGAAGAGGCCCCCGATCCCCAGGGGCCTCGGTCTTCCTGGAATTCTCTGGTTTCGCGACGGGTGGACCTAGCCGGTGATGGCCGAAGACAGGTCCACGAAACTACGCCGCTCGAGGGGCCTGACCCGGGTCAGGGACGAGTTCAGGACTGCCCGCTCCACTGCACATGACGAGTACCGGACCTGAGCGTCACCACTCACGCGTGAGTCATACAGGTCCGCATTGGCCGCGATGAGCCCGCCGTTGAAGTGTCCGCCCGTTCCCTCGGTCAAAACCGTTCCCCGTACGACGACCGGGCCAAAGAAGTCGAATCCGCCCTTCATCGTCAGGTTTCCCTCCACAAGGAGGATACCCTGGCCGAAGTCGGAGGACTCGATGGTCAGGTCGCCTTCAGCATAGATCACCGGGAAGTGGGAACCGCAGGCGCTCGCTGGCTTGTATGGGTTCCCCCAGTTAAGCCTGTTCGAGGTGTCACACATGTAAGATCCGCCTACCAGAACGGAGTCGGGATAGGTCTGGGTGACGGTACTTCCGGTCGGAAACCGGTAATCTGCCAGGGCCACGAGGTCGTTCCAGTGATAGTCCCCGAACTCCATCAGATCCTCTGCCGTGAGGGATGGGTCCTCCTCGATCGGTGGGGAACCTCCAATTATATGTTTTACCCCTTCTCGGGAAATGTTCGTGGTGTCGTCGATGAGCACGCCCGGCTTCGCCGGGAGGGGACTGTCACAATACCCGTCCCAGGCTGCGATGGCGTAGTCTGCCCCGTCGACGAGACTCGATCCCCCGATGGTCAGGTTACCTATGGTCGTCAGCGCTGCTGCGGGCTCGATGGTGGCCGAGTGGAGCCGCGCTACGATGCCCACCATCCGATTGGCGGCTCCGTAGCTGCCCTGTCCGGCGGTGACCGTGCCTGTGGACAAGAGGAAATACAGGCGGTTGGACATCTTCGTCACGTTAACGGACCAGGATCCATCCGTTCCGCTGCCCGTGGTGGCGGCCGAGCTCCAAAAAGAGAGCGTCCCGTACTTGGAGAAATCCCAGTCGGACATGACGCTCATCGCTCCCTCTTCCGCCAGGTAAAAGGCCGATGTGGCCCGCTTCGTTGC
>JASFVN010000160.1:0-9515 GCA_050049805.1 Gemmatimonadota bacterium | reverse complement strand
ATTCCTCCTTGCGGAGCGGGGCGTTTCCTATTCGCACGGGATGAATATTCTTCCACGGCCGGGGAAGGCCAGGCGGGACGATTGGAAGGGGGTTTCCGGCAGCTGAAAGGCGTGGAATACGCGAAGAACGGCACCCGCAAAAAAGGGAAAAGGCGGGATTCCCGAAGGCAAATGCCTTGTCCGGGAATCCCGCCTACTGAATAGCGACGTCAGCGATGTCGCTATTCAGTTAGTACATCCCGCCCATGTCGCCGCCGCCGGGCATGGGAGGCATCTTCTCGTCCTCGGGCTTCTCCACCACCACAGCCTCGGTAGTCAGGAGCAGTCCGGCGATGGACGCGGCGTTCTGGAGAGCCGACCGCACCACCTTGGTAGGATCGATGACACCGGCTTTGACCAGATCCTCGTACACCTCGGTCTGGGCATTGTAGCCGAAGGCGTGGTTCTTGTCGCCCCGAACCTTCTCCACCACGATGGATCCCTCGGCCCCGGCGTTCTCGGCGATCTGTCGCAGGGGGTGCTCGAGGGCCCTACGAAGGATCTGAACGCCGATCTGCTCGTCCTCACGGTCCAGCTTCATCTTGTCCAGAGCGGTCTGGGCCCGAAGGAGAGCCACACCGCCGCCGGGGACGATGCCCTCTTCAACGGCTGCCCGGGTGGCGTGAAGTGCATCTTCTACCAGAGCCTTCTTCTCCTTCATCTCGGTCTCGGTGGCGGCGCCGACGTTGATGACGGCCACTCCGCCGGCCAATTTCGCCAGGCGCTCCTGGAGCTTCTCCCGGTCGTAGTCGGAGGTGGACTTGTCGATGGCGACCTTGATCTCCTCGATCCGGCCCTGGATCTTCTCCTCCTCGCCAGCGCCGTCCACCAACGTGGTGTTGTCCTTGTCGATGACCACCCGCTTGGCCTGGCCCAGGTCGCTGGTGACGGCGTTTTCGAGCTTGAAGCCGACCTCTTCCGAGATCACCTGGCCGCCGGTGAGAACGGCAATGTCCTGAAGCATGGCCTTGCGGCGATCGCCGAAGCCGGGAGCCTTCACGGCACAGACCTTCAGGGTGCCCCGGAGCTTGTTCACCACCAGGGTGGCCAGGGCCTCGCCCTCGATGTCCTCGGCGATGATCAAGAGGGGGTTCCCCATCTGGGCGACCTTTTCCAGGATGGGGAGAAGATCCTTCATGGAAGAGATCTTCTTGTCGTGGATGAGGATCATGGCGTCCTCCAGGACAGCCTCCATCCGCTCCGGATCCGTGACGAAGTAGGGGGAGAGGTATCCCCGGTCGAACTGCATGCCTTCCACGGTATCCAGGGTGGTCTCGAGGCCCTTGGCCTCTTCAACCGTAATGACGCCGTCCTTGCCGACCTTCTCCATGGCGTCGGAGATGAGCTCACCCACCTCGGGGTCGTTGTTGGCCGAAATGGTCCCGACCTGCGCGATCTCCTTCTTGCCCTTGGTCTCCATGGAGAGCTTGGCCAGCTCCTCTACCACCACCTCCACGGCCTTGTCGATGCCCCGGCGGATGCCCATGGGGTTCGTGCCGGCGGTGACGTTCTTGAGGCCCTCGCCAAAAATGGCCTGTGCCAGTACGGTGGCGGTGGTGGTTCCGTCACCGGCCACGTCGGAGGTCTTGGTGGCGACTTCCTTCACCATCTGGGCGCCCATGTTCTGGATTGGATCTTCCAGCTCGATCTCCTTGGCCACCGAAACGCCGTCCTTGGTGACGGTGGGGGAGCCGAACTTCCGATCCAGGACCACGTTCCTGCCCTTGGGGCCGAGGGTGACCTTCACTGCCTTTGCGAGTTTGTCCACGCCGGCCTTCAGCTCGGCGCGGGCCTCGACGTCAAAACCGAGTTCCTTCGCTGCCATCGTTATCTCTCCTTACGCATCATTCGAAATCAGTGGACTTGGATCAGCTGATTACAGCCAGGATGTCGGACTCGCGAAGAATGAGGTAGTCCTCACCGTCCACGCTCACCTCGGTCCCGCTGTACTTCCCGTACAACACCTTCTGGCCGACTTTCACGTCGGGCTCGATCCGCTCGTTCTGCTCCGAGAGCTTCCCGGGGCCCACGGCCACCACCGTGCCCTGCATGGGCTTCTCTTTGGCGGTATCAGGGATGTAGAGCCCTCCCCGCATCTGCTCCGTCTCCTCCAGGGGCTGCACGACGACCCGATCCGCCAGGGGCTGGATCTTGTCCTTGGCCTTTGCCATTCCGATTCCTCCGCGTTGGAAAACCGTTGATTTTGTTGGTCTTGTTGAGTTGTTAGCACTCAGGGTATATGAGTGCTAACAAGATCGAGATTAATATAAAGATGCCCCCCATCGAGTCAATGGGTTTCTGACGAGAAGTTCTTCCTCTCCATGCCATCACTTCCCCTCCCCGAGGAGCCCACGCCTTCCCGAAGGCCCCGACGATCCCTACAATCCCTCATAGTGTCGAATCCCGAACCCCCATTCCCGGTGTCAATGTCGACCCTCGAAGAGGTCCTCCGGGCCACCAGCCGAACCTTCGCCTTGGGGATCGAAGGGCTCCCGAGCCCTCTCCGAGACGAGATGCGCATAGCCTATCTCGTCCTCCGGGTTTCGGACTATCTCGAGGACAACACCACCCTCCCCTCCCGTCGCAAGGCGGCCCTCCTCGATTCCTGGGCCGACGTCCTTCTGGGGGAAGATCCAACCCAGGAGCTCCTGGCCCACCTGGCCTCCACCGACGACCCGTCCCCGGACGCCATGGCCGCCCACCACGTGGCAGCCATCGTCCAGGCTTTGAGGAACCTTCCGCCTGAGCCGCAGAACGCCATCCGCAAACACACTCGGGACTCGACCCTGGGCATGGCCCGATGGGTCCGGAGGGGCCCCGCCATCGAGAACGAAGGGGACCTGGACGACTATATGCACGAGGTTGCAGGGAGGGTCGGCTACCTCATCACCGACCTCTTCGCATTGGCCTCACCCAAGGTCGCCGCCCATCACCACGAGATGATGGGCCTGGGGCAGGAGTTCGGTCTGGCCCTTCAGACGGTGAACATCGTCCGGGGAATTCCCTCGGACATCAACCGAGGATGGTTTTTCGTCCCCACCGATCTTCTGCCGGAGTCCATGAGCACACCCTCCGACTTCCTGGCCGCGGAGAACCGGCCCGAGGCCGTCCGAGTCGTAGACACCCTCCTGGAGAAGGCTTCCGGCCACTTTCGGGCCGCCGAGCGGTACATCAGGCTCCTTCCCCGATTCCGAGGCCGACTCCGATACTTCTGCCTCCTCCCCTTCTTTTTTGGCGTCAGGACGGTGGCTCTTTCCCGATCCAACGCAAAGGTCCTCGTGTCGGAGGTGAAGCTGGAGCGTGAGGAGGTGAGGGCTATCGCCGCCAGAACCCGAGTCTGGGGATGGTCGGACCGATGGATCCGCCGCTACGCCGCCCGACTCGGCGCCTGACGGCTCTCAGGTGGCCGCAGGGTCCTGTCCGGCGCCCCTCGGCTACTCCCCCGCCAGATGCTTCCCGGCGAAGAAGAGGCCCTTCAGGGTGAGGAAGGGCTCGGTTCGGGAAACCGTGCTGCAGTGCTGGGCCATGAGCTCCGCGTACCCGCCGGTAGCCACCACCAGGGCGTCGGGCCGCTCCCACTCCTCCTGAATCCTCCGGACCAGCCCGTCGATGGCATCCACCGTCGAGAAGAAAACCCCGCTCTCCATGCAGGCTTCGGTGCGGCGACCGATGACGGACGCGGGCCGGCGGAATTGGACGCGGGGGAGCTTGGCCGCTCTCCGGCCCAGCCACTCCATCCCCACCTGCACACCCGGCGCAATCACCCCGCCCATGAACACTCCGTCTGCCGTAATGCAGTCGAAGGTAGTGGCCGTACCCAGGTCAACCACGACGGTGTCTCGCTGATAGAGGATCTTGGCCGCCAGGGTGTTCACGATGCGGTCGGCGCCGACGGTTTTCGGCTCATCCACATCCAATCGTATCGGCAGGGCCTCCCCCGGTTCCACGGAGTAGACGGTTCCGGCGATGAGCCCCTCCAAGGCCGCCTTCATCCGACCACTGATGGAAGGAACCACCGACCCCAGGACGGCCCTCTCGAGCTTGGTGGCGTCGTATCCCTTCCGGGCCAGGAGGGAGTGGACCATGTGATCAAGCTCGTCCGCGGTCCGGGAGGTGCCCGTGGTGAGGCGCCAGTGGGCGTCGAGCTCTTCGCTCTGGGAGTCTACCAGGCCCAGGACCGTTTCCGTATTGCCTATGTCGACCACCAGGTGCATTCTCGTATCCCTTATCTCTGGATGAGGCCTTTTCCTTCAAAGAACCCGCAGGGAGAGGTCCGAGCGGGGGGCTGAGTGGGTAAGGGCTCCCACGCTGATGAAGTCTACCCCCGTCTCCGCCACACCCCTGACCGTTTCCAGGGTCACGTTCCCCGACGCCTCGGACAAGGGCCGACCCTGGCCTGACTTCCGGATCCGCCTCACCGCCTCCCGCAGGGTGTCCGGATCCATGTTGTCCAGGAGAATCCTGTCTACCCCCAGAGGCAGGAGCCGGTCCAACTGCTCCAGGGTATCGACCTCCACTTCCACCTCCAGCCCCTTCCGGTTCCCTTCCCGGATGCGCCGTACCGCCTCCTCCAGCCCCCCGGCGGCCACCAGGTGATTGTCCTTGGCCATGACCATGTCGTACAACCCCTGACGGTGGTTCTCCCCGCCCCCGGCCTTCACGGCGGCCTTTTCCAGCATTCTCCACCCCGGCGTGGTCTTTCGCGTATCCAGGACCCGGGCACCAGTACCGGCCACGGCTTCTACGTACCGGCGGGTCAGGGTGGCGATCCCCGACAACCTTCCCAGGAAGTTCAGGGCTACCCGTTCCCCGGTAAGGATCCCCCTCAGCGGCCCCCGGATCCGCAAAACGGCCCCTTCCGCTTCCACCACCGCGCCATCGGGAGAAACCACCTCCACGGCCAGCCCCGGGTCCACCCTCTGAAACACCGCCGATGCCACCTCAGTGCCCGCCACCACCAGGGGCTCCTTGGCCACCACGACGGCCTCTCCAGCCTCCTTCGGATCTACCGTCCATTCGGTAGTCCAGTCCCCTGGACCCACATCTTCTTCCAGGGCCAGCTCGATGAGGTCGTTCATCCGCTCCTACCCGGTGATCAGGACGAAAAGGAGAAAGAGTCCTCCCACGGCCCAACAATACGGGGCGAACTTGTAGAATGACTTACGCTTCAACATGGCCACAAACGTCCAGATGGCCAGAACTCCGGCGATTGCGGCCACCAAGGACCCCGCCAGGAGGGGTCCGGATCCCAAGACGGCGCCTTCCACACCTGCCCCTGACGCCTCGGCTCCAGCCGCCACCGCTCCGGCGGCGCCGGCCCCTCCGGGAGCCGCCAGGAGGTCGGGCAGCTGTAGTACCGCCGCTCCAAGGATCGCCGGGACGGCCATGAGAAACGAGAAGGTCGCCGCCTCCTCGGCCTCGATGCCCAACCAGAGCCCCGCTACCACCGTGACCCCGGAGCGGGAGATCCCGGGTATGATGGCGAAGGCTTGGGCCAGCCCCATCAGCACCGCCTCCCGGATCCCCGGTTCTGAAACGGGTTCCCGGGCCAGGGCGGCCCGGGAGGTCCAGAGGAATCCCCCGGTTAGGAGGAGGGCAGCGCCTGCCACTTCAGGGGCTTCGAAAAGGGCTTCCAGGAGGTCCTTCAGGCCCAACCCTACCACTACGGCGGGAAGAGTGGCCACAGCCAGAAGCCCCAGATAACGCCAGGCTCCAGGATCCAATCGCAGAGCCCCCACCAGTAGCTCTCCGACCCGCTTCCGAAACACCAGAAGGACCGAGAAGAGGGTAGCTACATGAACGGCGATCTCGAAGGCCACCCCGGGAACGCGGATATCCATCAGGGCCTGGCCTATGACCAGATGCCCCGAGCTCGACACCGGGAGGAATTCAGTGAAACCCTGGATGATCCCCAGGACGAGGGCGTCCAGGACGCTCATGGAACGGAGACCCCTCTAGCCACCGTTGATCACCTTCCGATACAGCTCTTCGTAGAGGGGGATGACTCTGTCATTGGAGAAACGTTCCACTGCGTCGGCCCGTGCAGCTCGGCTGAATCGGGACCACGCCTCTTCATCTCTCAGAAGGGAGATCCCCGCTTCGGCCATTTCCTCCACAGATCCGAGGGGAAAGAGGTATCCTGTTTCACCGTGCCGGATGACTTCTGGAAGCCCCCCCATGTTCGAGGCGACGACCGGAGTCCCACAAGCCAGGGCTTCCAAGGCGGCCAGCCCGAAGGACTCGTTCTTGCTCGGAAGGAGGAAGAGATCCGCACAGGCCAGGAGCTCGTCCACCGATTGATGTTTCCCGAGAAAGAGGAGCCGATCCGCCACGCCGAGCTCCTGTGCCCTCTCAACGGCTCTGGGCCGCTCCGGACCATCCCCCACCAGGACCAGGCGAGATGGGACCGCCCCATGGATGCGGGCAAACACCTCCACCACGTCCGGGATCCGCTTCACCGGCCGGAAGTTCGAGATGTGCATGACGATTCGCTCTCCCTGGGGCGCCAGGGTAGCCCGGTGACAGGGTTTTTTGTCCCGCCGAAAGATCCTGTGATCGATGAAGTTGGGGATCACGTCGATCCGCTCCTCCGGGACCGCGAAGTCCTCCACGGTCCGCTCCTTCAAGAAGTCCGAGACCGCGGTGAGGCCATGGGATTGGAGGATCGAGAATTGAGTAATGGCCTGAAAGGAGGGATGCAGCCCTACAAGGGTGATATCGGTACCGTGGAGGGTGGTGACGATCTTCAGATCCCTTTCCCCCTTCAACATCTCCTCCGCAATCCAGGCCGAGGTGGCGTGGGGAATGGCATAGTGCACGTGGACCAGGTCCAGCCCCTGGTTCCTGGCCGCATCGTGGATCGCCACGGCCAGGGCCAGAGAGTAGGGAGGGTGCTCGAAAAGGGGGTATTCATCCATCTCCACTTCATGGAAGAAGATCCTCTCCTGAAAGTGCTCGAGCCGGAAGGGCTGGGCGTAGGAGATGAAGTGGACCTCATGCCCCCGCTCGGCCAGATCCAGCCCCAGTTCCGTAGCCACGGCCCCGGAGCCGCCGTAGGTGGGATAACAGGTGATCCCGATTCTCATTGGGCCTCCCTCATTCCATTCCCGGTCATGGCCTTCCACTGGGCGACGACGCGCTCCGCCATCCCCACGGGTCCCTCCGAACCATCCAGCAAAAGGACCTCCGGCGGCAGCTGGTGGCGGTACCAGGTGGACTGGCGCCGGGCATACTTCCTGTGAGATCCTTGAATCTCGGCCACGGCCTCCTCCAAGGTAAGCTCCCCCCCCAGATAGGTGACAATCTCCCTGTAACCCGATCCGGTCATACCCGGGTCTTCGGGTCCGTACCCGGCTTCCAGGAGTCGCCTCACCTCGTCCACCAGACCCTCCTCCATCATCTCCTCCACTCGCCGGTTGATCCGGTCGTAGAGAAGCTCTCGAGATAGCTCCACGAGGGCGATCAAGCCCTGGAGAGGTTCGTGGGCGGGCTGACTCTCCCGGTGCCACCAGGAGAGAGGTCGGCCGGTCAGAAGGGCTATTTCAACGGTTCTGGTGGCCCTTTGCCTCCCTCCTTCGGAGTCAGCTTCCCGCTGGGGGTCCAGCACGCTGACAAAGGCCGCCAGGCGATCCATGGAAAGCCGATTCAAGAAAGCCCGGATGCCCTCCAGGCGATCCCCGTCCAACTCAGGTTCCTGGAACATGGGATCGGTGAGAGACTTGAGGAAAAAGCCCGTCCCGCCCACCAGGATCGGCACCCGACCCCTGCCCCGGATGTCCCGGATCCATTCCCTGGCGTCCCGGGCGAACTGCCCGGCGGAGTAGCGCTCGTCTGGATCCCTCAGATCCAAACCATGGTGGGGAGCCAGGGCCCTCTCCCGAAGGCCTACTTTCCCCGTCCCGATGTCCATGCCCCGGTAGACCTGCCGGGAGTCCATGGAGATGATCTCCCCGGGGATCCTCTTCACCACCTCCAGCGAGAGGCTGGTCTTTCCCGATGCCGTGGGTCCGACGATGGCGAGAAAGGCTGGGGATTCCATCAATGCCTGCCGAACTTCCGCTCCAGTTCGGCCGAGCTCAGACGTACGATGGTGGGGCGCCCGTGAACGTCGTGGTAGGGAAGGTCGGTGGCGAAAAGGGCGTCGAAAAGCTCGGTCATCTCCTCCTGCCCCAGGCGCTGGCCGGCCTTGATGGCCCCCTTGCACGCGAAGGTCATGGCAATCCGTTCGTGCTGGTTCTTGGCGGACCGAACCAGCTCGGAACCCTCCGTCAGCTCCTGGATCATTTCCCGGAAGCATCTCCCGGCATCGAAGTAGGGGTGAGGATTGGGCACCGACTGAAGGATCACGGTGTCGCCCCCGAACTCCTCCACTTCGAACCCCGCCTTGGAGAGGATGCCTTTCAGATCGAGGACCTGCCGGGTTTCAGCCGCCGAGAGCCGCAGGGTAAGGGGGAAAAGTAGCCGCTGGCTCTCCTGGCCCTCCCCGCCAAAGGCCTCCATGAGCCGCTGGAAAAGAACCCGCTCATGGGCCGAATGCTGATCGATGATGAGGAGTCCCTCTCGGGTCTCGGCCAGGATGTAGGTGTCGTGGAGCTGCCATAGACGCGGGCCACCGGCGGCGGCCATTCCCGTCGGGACCCCCAGCCCGTCATCCTCCTCCCCCGACTCCCCGGTACCCGCCAGAAACAGGGCCATCTGGCTCTCGGCCGCAGCCTCCCCTCTGGCCCGGGCCGAGCCCCCTCGATAGGTCGGGGCAGACCCGCCACCCTCCTGGACCTTCATTCCCCGAGGTCCGAGCTGAGTGTCCAGGGTCGCCGAGCTTTCCGAACCAGCCAAGGCCAGCCTCACCGATTCCTCCACCAGAGCTTCAACTCGACGCGAATCCTGGAATTTCACCTCGGCTTTGGCCGGGTGAACATTCACATCCACGGCACCGTCCCGGATCTGGAGATACAGGAAGAGCCAAGGGCGTTGGCCCTGGGAGAGGGTGGTCCGGTACCCGCGCTCGGCGGCTCGGAGGAGGGCGGGGTTTCGGAACGGCCTTCCGTTCACGAACAGGTAGCCCCGCCGAAAGCCGGGCCCCGCAGCATCGGGGCGCTGAACCAGGCCTTTCAAGACCAAACCGCCCTCCTCACCGGAGGTGGGGATCAGGGAGGAGGCAGCCTCTTCGCCCCAGAGTTCCGCCACCCGGGTGGCCAGGTCGTCCACCGGCCTCAGGGCCAGCAAGGTCCGGTCCCCGGAAGCCAGCTCGAAATCCACGGCGGGGTTCGCCAGGGCCAGGGCTGTGAGAGCCTCGCTCACCGCCCTGGTCTCGGCCCCGGCCGATCTCAGGAATTTTCGCCGTGCCGGGGCGTTGAAGAAGAGGTTTCTGACTTCCACGGTGGTCCCCGGCCGCCGCGGAAATTGGTCCACCGAGAGGATCCGGCCTCCTTCCACTCGCACCGCTGTGCCCACCGCATCTCCGGCCTCCGTCGTCT
>JASFVN010000522.1:0-3017 GCA_050049805.1 Gemmatimonadota bacterium | reverse complement strand
CAAGGGGCTGGTTCTCCCTGGACATTCGATCCATGGACGGGGAAATCATCGAGGCCATCGAGAGCGACGTCCGGGAAATCCTGAGTGAGGTGAGGGAAGAAACAGAGATCGACCTGAACATGATCCCGTTTCAGATCACCCCCGGGGGGCAGATCCCGGGTGCCGAGGAATCCTACCTCGTGAGAGCGGCCTCCGCGATTTCCCGCCATCTCGGATACGAGCCCTCTCTCTCCAGCTCGGGATCCTCGAACATGAACGTGGCCGTTGGCGGCGGCACTATAGCCATCGGTTTGGGAGGCTCCCGCGGGGGCTCCCGAGGAGAACCCGGAGAATGGGCCGATATCAACGGACTGATTCGAACGGCCAAACAGGTCTATTTGCTGGCGGTCCTGGTAGGATCTTGAGGGTACCCACGGCTTGACTCACTTGCGCATAGGGCCTTCACCTCCTAATCCTTAACTTCACTAAGAAAAACCGGAAGGGCCCCAAGAGGGCCCTTTGACGTCTCAACACCAACCCATCAACAGCGCTTCCGACCCTATCTGGAGCCCGGGGCCCCGGGGATGGTGGGATGGGAATCGGGCAATCCGGAGAAGTCTGGTTCGAAGCCCTCGACCAGGGAGTGTGAACCATGGCCATGTCCGGACGTCTTCCCTTGCCCCGGTCCGCCGAAGGGCAGACCCGCGCCATCCGCGGTTTACAGCTAGGGATCGCCCTTCTCTCCCTCCTCACCGTGGTGTTCCTCGCCACGATGGCGTGCACAGGGGGGAAATCCGGAGACACGACTGGACCTCAGGCCTCGAACGTGACCTTCAACGTGACCGTCCAGGGAGCAGGCGATGGTCAGGGCACGGTGTCGGGCTCCCAGCTCTCCTGCCAAATCCAGGGAGGGCAGGCCGGGGCAACCGGTTGCCAGGGAACACGGACCTTCAGCTCCAACAGTCTGCCGACTACCGTGACCATAACCGCCTCTCCCCAACAGGGGTCCGCCTTCGTGACCTGGGGCGGGGCCTGCGCTTCGGCCGGATCCAACCCCAGCTGCCAAATGACGGTTTCGGCCTCGCCCACGACCCAGAACCACACCATCACGGCCCGTTTCGATCTCCTCCCGGGTGCGATACAGGTGACCACGGTCACAACTGGGAGCGATCTGGACTCCGACGGTTACACCGTGACCATCGATCAGAGCGCGGCGGGAGCCATCCAGATCAATGACATTCAGACGTACTCGAACCTCACCGCTGGTACCTACTCGGTGTCGCTCACCGGGCTGGCCGACAACTGCACGGTGAACGGCCAGAGCCCTCGAGACGTCACGGTGAACCCGGGGGCTACCGCCCAGACCACCTTCAACGTCACCTGCGCTGCCACCACCGGCAGCATCGAGGTCACTACGGTCACGAATGGAAACGCCGGGGACCTGGATGACGAGTACACCCTGACCATCGAGCCGGTGGGGGCTGCCGATGAAACCGCGGAGGGGGATGGCCCGACCCGAGCTCAGCCCCCGGCTCCTGTGGCCATGGGTATCAACACTACGCAGACCGTCAGTCAGTTGGCCCCAGGCAACTACACCGTGACCCTGGGAGACATCGCCACCAACTGCACGCTGGACGTAGGAGAAAACCCCAGGACCCTGGCCGTGGAGGTGGGGCAGACCACCCAAACCACCTTTACCCTTTCCTGCACGCCCACTACGGGGAGCATCCAGGTTACCACGACGACCCAGGGGAACGCACAAGATCTGGATCCGGACGGGTACACCCTGACCGTCGACCAGGCCGCCCCGGTGGATATCGACATCAACGACACGCAGACCATCAGCGGGCTGGCCCCGGGGGACCACACGGTAACGCTGGGCGACATCTTCCCGGGCTGCACCGTGGACGCCGGAGAAAACCCCCGGACAGTGACGGTTGTGGCGGGGCAGACCACCCCGACCACCTTCAGCCTCACCTGCTCCTCCGGACAGGGTAGCATTCTGGTCACCACCATCACGCTGGGAGACGTCCAGAACGTCGACCCGGATGGGTATACCGTGACCATTGATCAGGGAGCACCCACGGCCATCGGTCTGGACGAAAACCTGACCTTCGACCAGATCGCGGTGGGCAACCATGACGTGACCCTGGGAGATGTGGCCGGAACATGTAGCGTATTCCAGAACAACCCCCAAACGGTGAACGTCGGGGAGAATCAGCTTATTCAGGTCATCTTCAACGTCACCTGCGGCACCCCCACGGGGATTCAGGTGAAGACTTCCACCCTGGGCGGATGGTTGCCGGAGAGCCTGACCGTCTCGGTGAATCAGGGTGCGCAGGTGCCCATCGGTGCAGACCTGGATTCCTATTACTTCAGCCCCCTCGCGCCCGGATCGCACGAGGTGGCCATGGCGGGAATACCCCCAACCTGCACTCTGACTGGGGACAACCCGAGAACGGTCACCGTGGTAGCGGGGCAGCTCGCCATAACCACCTTCGCCCTGTTCTGTGTCCCCCCCCACCAACTCGCCTTCGAACAGGTAAGCCCAGCCGGGGACTCGGATATCTGTTTGCTGGACCCCTTCGCACAGAACCCGGTGGTGACCTGCCTTACCGCCGGAAACGGGTTCGACGACGTACACCCCACCTGGAGCCCGAACCAGACGGAGATCATCTTCTCCAGCAACCGGGACGGCGACTTCGAGATCTACAGAATGAACCCCGACGGAACGGGGGTCACCCAGCTCACCCAGAATAACGCTTGGGACAGCGAACCCCACTACTACGTGTTCGGCCAGAAGATCGTGTTCACCAGCGACCGATCGGGGAACAAGGACATCTGGCAGATGGATCTCACCCAGCCCGGATACCCGGTCACCCAGCTCACCACCGATCCGGGTATGGATTTCAATCCCGCCTGGGTGTTCGATACCGGGTACTGGATGTGGACTAGTGACAGGGACGGGGATTTGGACATTTGGCGGGACGGCCCCGGAGGGATGAGCCAGCAGACCAACAACCCGGAGAACGAGGACG
>JASFVN010000159.1:0-9570 GCA_050049805.1 Gemmatimonadota bacterium | reverse complement strand
CCCGAGATCCTTCCCGGTGAACATGATGCTGACCATCACCGCCAGTCCGATCACGTTCACCGGCACCGTCACCTTCTCGACCTTCGTCCATCCCTGCCGGCCGGGCTCCCCATGGAAATAGGCCACGACCATCACGCTGGGAATCAGCGACGCCATGACCACGAGACAGAGTGTCACCAGGTGCGTGGATAGCAGGTATTGATTCACGAGGAACCCCACGAATTCCAGCACCGCCCATGAGATCCCGAGATAGACGCCAATGATCTGGGGAACCCTTCTCTTCCAGAGGTCCTGCCCAATGCCACGCATGGTTTATCTTGCCTGATCGAGGAACACGACCGCCCTCTCCATCCCAGTCAGCCACGGAAAGCATAATGAATATGCGGGTAAGAAAGGAGCAAGCAAAAACGATGGATGAGTGGCCGATGCGGATACGAAACCCCGCGATCAGAAAGAAACCTCGATTGGGACCAGCCGCTCTTCGAAGGCCCGGTGGGTCTCCACGATCCGGGCTAGCACCTTCTCCCATTCGGCCGTCTTGGCCAGATCCCGAACAAAAGGATCGTGTCGGGTCAGGTAGATATGGTTGTAGAACCCGCCCTGCCGGGCCAGCTCGAGCCACTCCAGTGCCTTCTCCTGGTCTCCTCCGAAGGCGTACGCGTCGGACACGTATTGGCCCCATTCCCCGTCCCGGGCCGCCCAGCTTCGGAGTCCCTGGCTGGCTTCCGGCATGGAATCGGACGTCCCGTCCAGGCCGGAGAGAAGAAGCCCCGAGGACTCGGAGAACGGTGATTCAGGATCCCTTTCCCGAAGCCGCTGGGCACATTCAGTCGCCCGATTCGGATCCCCTGCCGCGATAAAGGTGCGGACGGCGCACCAGAGAGACACAGGTATGTCAGGCCCCAGGCGGAGGGACTCTTCCTGGTACCGGGCCGCCTCGTCGAAACGGCCTCGGAAGAACCCGGAGTACCCCACGAGCAACGGACTCAGGGGCGCCAGGGGATCTACCCGATAGAGCTCGTGGATGAGTTTCTCGGCCACCTCCGGCTGTCCCAAGGAGAGGGATGCCACGCCGAGCCAGAGGAGGGTGTCCCGGTCCGAAGGATCCCGCCGGAAAGCCTCCCGCAATTGCATGACCATCTCCGGCCCGTTGGACCGGAGGACCTCAGCCAAACCGCCCAGGAGAAAGGAGGAGGGATCGTCCCGGTCCAAGGCCCGGATGCGGGCGGCGCAGGCCTCCAGAGAATCAACGACCTTGGGATCATCGCTGAATCCCGCATTCAACTCCTGAAAGAGGGCCATCCCCAGGCCCTTCAGGAGGTCCACGTTCTCCCCCAGGATGTCCAGGCCCGCCTGCAGGTCTCGCTGGGCCTGTTTCACGGAAGCCGCGTCGAAGGCGTAGATGTTCGGCCTCGCACGCAAATAATGCTCATAGGCCCTGGGATCCGGGATCGGGCGAGATGACAGGAATCGTTCCTCTTCCGAGGAAAGGGGAATCCTCAGGCCCTCGATGATCTTTCGTGAGAGCTGCTCCTGGAGGTCGAAGACATCCTCGAGGGTGCCAGAATACTTCTCGGCCCAGAGATGCGTATCCTCCACCGCGTCGATGAGCTGCGCCGTGATCCGGAGAGAGTCCCCGGCCCGGCGCACGCTTCCCTCCAACACGAAACGCACGTTCAGGTCTCGAGCGATGGTCGGCGTGTCCTTGGCCGAGTTCTTCAAGGACATGGCCGATGTTCGGGAAATGACGCGCAGTGTGTGGAGCTTGGAGAGATCGGCGATGATTTCCTCGGTCAGTCCGTCGGCGAAATATGCGTCCCCCGGATCGGGACTCATGTTGTCGAAGGGGAGAACGACGATGGATTTGCGTCCCGTCTCGGACGAAACGATCACCGGCGGAGAGACTGTCTCCACCTCCCTCTGCTCTCCCGGTTCTTTCGGCTCTCCGTGCTCTTCCGGCCTCACTTCGTAGGCCCAGGCGAGAACCAGGGCAATCGGCAGCCCAAGAAGGACGAGGATGACCAGGTAGGGGCGAAGCGCTTCCAGGCCGAGAGGATCCAGAATTACTTCGGCGGCCCCCAGGATCCCGACCCCCACGGCGATGTAGACGCCTGTGACCTTATACACCTTCCGCCGCTTCAGTTCGGCCAGGAGCTGCGAGAATCTGGATGCCATGGCGCCGACTCCAGGTTGAGTGTCTCCGCGTGTACTCTTCAGGGGCTTCAAACTCTCGTTCAACCCCCGGGAGCACCGGTGGCCGCGGCCACCTCCGGATCGAAGTTCTCCACGACGGTCACGTCGGATTGCCAGTCACGGACCGCACAGGCCAGGAGCCGTCCGTCGGCCGTCATGCTGTGAAGCCCGTCGTGCATGCAGACCACGGGAAGCTCGGCCAGGAGCCGGCTCTCGCCTCCCTCCCAGGGCATGGAGGTCACCGTCCGCCCGGTCAGGTCCAGGACCACCACGGCTCCGTCCCGGGCCCACCGCACGGGCCTCGACCAGCCTCCTCCCAGTTGGCCTCCCCGGCGAAAGTCACCGCCTTCCACCGAGTCCGTCCAGAGCGTGTTGGTCCCCGCGTCGTGAACCAGGACCCGGGTCCCGTCTTCCGAGAACAGACCGTAGATCAGCTCCCCGCCCCTGGACTCGAAGAGCCTCCGCTGAGTACCGGTCTCTCGATCGTAGACGATGCGGAAGCCGCCGTCGGGGGATCCATACAGCACAAATCGACCATCGTGAGACCAATCCATCTGAACGGGACCCGGTAGTAGATCCCGAGGGAGGGGCTCCGCGGTACCGTCCCGGACATCGATGAGCCAGACGGCGGGGCCCCCGTCGCTCTCCACGTGGGCGGCCAGGTGCCACGGGTCGGGAGCCCACACGATGGTCGAGATGGTCCGGGGGCGAGGAAGAAGGTTGAGCCGGGTGGGCGTTCCGTCCGGCAGGTCCTGCACGTAGAGGTCGACACCGCTCATGGTCTTGGCCGCGAAGGCGATCCTGCTCCCATCGGCGGAGAGGGCCGGCGCCAGATTCCAGCCGGTCCCCCGAGTCAGTGTGTCGTGACGAAGGATCCCACCCCCGTTCAGATCCAGCTCGAAAAGATGAATGTGGGCGCTGTTGGGGCCGCCGGTGAAGGCCAGGGCTCCGGCGTCTGCCGAGATGTCGAAGCTGGTCCCTCGAGGCAGCCTCGGATAGACGAGTCGGGGGGCACGCTTCTTCTCACCACTCTCGGGGTCCACCGAAACCTGCCAGAGGTCCATCCCGCCGGACCCGTGTTGGCGGAAATAAAGCCGGTTCGGGGCAATCCACTTCAGGGTCCGGTTCATGGGCCACGAACCCACCGCCGAGGTTTCCACGAACTTCGAAAGCTCCCCCCGAGCCTCGTGGATTCTGTGGCGAACGGACCCGTCTGTAGATACGGTCCCGATGTACGTGGAGCGGTCCTCCCGCTCGGCGAGGTAGGCGATCCACTGGCCGCTGGGAGACACGACGGCGTCCCAGATCCAGAGGGCGTCTTCTTCGATGTCGATCCCGGTCATCTCTCCGGAGTCCCAGATCCTCAGCCATGGGGCGGAGGTCCTCGGCTCCAGAAAGCGGACCAGTAGGATGCGGCCCGACCCGTCGGCGAAGTCCGGAAAAGGAACCGGATAGGCCACCGGGTCCCCCGATGGGAATTCGGCGTAGCCCACGGGCTCGACGGCCCCAGCCACGCGGGGGGCCACCGCCAGGCGGGAACGGGTCGAGTCGACCTGTGCCAGGAAGAGGACCCCCGATCCGTCCGGGAGCCACTGCGGCTCCGCCCTGAGGGGAGAATACCAACCCGGCTGCCCGAGCTCCGGGCTGCTCGCCGGGAGAATCACGCTCTCACCACCTCCCCTCACGTCCCGGGCCACCATCCCTTCCTCGGTCATGTAGGCCACCATGCTCCCGTCCGGGGAGATTCCCATGTTCTCGGCGCGGCCGGAGAATGTGAGGGGCCGTTCCACCGCTGTCGGGGCAAGGGGCTCAGGGCCACGGGCGTCGTCCTTGGATAGCAAGGTCATAATGCCCACGGTCGCGGCCACGGAAACCAACACCGTGGCGGCTATCGCCATACGGGCCGATGGCCCAAGGCTTCTCCCCGATGCCCGCCTCTCTGTCCGCAGATCCTGGGCGAACGCTACTGCCGACGCATGCCTGTCCGCCGGGATCCGCTCCAGGGCCCGGTCCACGGCCTCTTCTACCCAGAACGGCGTCCGGGGCCGGCTCTTCCGGAGCGGCTCGGGCCGCTCGGTGAGAATCTTCGCCACAATTGCCTGGGCTGTAGGCCCTGTGTAGGGCGGCTGCCCTGAGAGCATTTCGTAGACTACCGCGGCCAGGGAGTAGAGGTCGCTCCGTGCGTCGACCCCTCCCTCGCCGGAGGCCTGCTCCGGGCTCATGTAGCTGGGCGTGCCGACAGACAGGCCCGTCTCCGTGAGGCGGTCTCTCCCGGCAGCCGTCACGGCCAGGGCGATACCGAAGTCGGCCACCAGGGCCCGGCCCTCGTGGAGAAGGATGTTCCCGGGCTTGATGTCCCGGTGGATGACGCCTCGCCGGTGGGCGTGATCCAGGGCGTCTGCCACCTCGCCTGCGATCCGAATGGCGTCCTCCACCGGCAGGTGCTTTTCCCGATCCAGCTTCTCCCGTAACGATTCACCTTCCACGAAGGGCATCACGTAGAAGAGGAAGCCCTCGGCCTCACCCGAGTCGAAAAGGGGCAGGATGTGGGGATTCTGGAGGTTGGCCGTTGTCTTGATCTCGGCCAGAAAGCGTTCGGCGCCGACCACGGCGGCCAATTCGGGCTTCAGGACCTTGACCGCCACCTGCCGGTCGTGCTTCAGGTCCTGGGCCAGGTAGACCGTGGCCATGCCGCCGGAGCCGATCTCGGACTCGATGCGGTAGCGGTGGGCGAGGGCTTGAGTGAGTCGCTCTTCAGCTGGTTGGTCTAGGGTCACGTTGAGGGAATCGGTGAAATGAAGATTGCCCATGTCAGCCCGCCCACCCACCGGAGTGCATAATGATGATGCGGTTAAGACGTGGGCAAGGTCGTAGCATTCGAGCCGAGGTACGTCGGCGAGGGCCGTGGGCACGTTGCCGGAGGCCGGAGCGCCGTTGCCCGGGGCCGGAATACGTTGCCGGACGCCGGGGAGAGTTCCAGAATGAGAAGAGCGCAGGCGAAAGGATCCCGGGCGGGGGCCTTTGAGCACCAGCAGGAGGAGTACCATGACGGTATCGAGACGGGAATTCCTGAGGGGGGCGGCGGCGGTTGGGGTCCTTGGCTCGGCTCCTGCGATGCTGGAGCCGGCTGCTGCGGCGCCGGGGCCGTCCGGAGGGAGGCCGCTCTCCGAAGTCGATTGGGACGCCGCTTCAGCCGACCTCCGAGATGTCCGCTCCGAGGCTCCACCCCCTGCCTCCGTCACCGACCGGTTCGATCCCTGGGTGGAGGTGGATCCGGCGGCCCTGGCCTTCAACGTGGAGGTGGTCTCCCGCCTGGCCGGGGGCCGCCCGATTCTGGCGGTCATCAAGAACAACGCCTACGGCCTGGAGCTGACTACGACCGGGAAGATCCTGGAGCAACTGCCCCAGGTCTGGGGCCTGGCGGTGGTGAAGACCGAGGCGGCCCTGGAGTTAAAGGCCGCCGGGATCCAAAAACCGGTGGTTCTCATGGCCCTCTTCGCCGACGAGGACGGCCCTGAGCTGGTGGCCAGGGGGGTGGACCTCTGCCTCACCACCGATGACGCCGGGGAGAGGGTCCAGCGGGCGGCCCGGGAGACCGGGATGCCACCCCGCGTTCACGCCTACCTGGACACGGGGATGAGCCGGATGGGGATTCCGTACCATCGGGCGGTCCCCTGGCTCGTAGCTCTGGCCGAACGGGGTATCCACCCCTTCAGCACGTTCATGGGGTTCACCGAGGACCCCGAGTATGACCAGGAGCAGCTCCGCCGCTTCCTGGAGGTGGCCCGGGACCTCCGGGCCCGAGGCGTGGATCCGGGCCTCCTCCACTCCGCTTCCTCGGCGGCGGTGTTCAACTTTCCCGACGGGCACCTGGACATGGTGCGTCCGGGCATCGCCCTCTTCGGGGCCTACTCCAGCAACGAGGGCACCGAACGAGAGATCGCCGAACTTCGGCCGGCGTTTCGCCTCCGGGCCCGGGTGGTCCGCGTGGAACGGCTGCGGCCCGGCGACAGCGTAAGCTACGGAAGGGAGTACATAGCTCAGGAGCCCACCTGGGTGGCCACACTCCCCGTGGGCCACTCCGACGGTTACCTCCGGGAGGCCGTGCAGGGAGCCCGGGTCCTCATCAACGGAAGGACCTATCCCGCCATCGGAGCCGTCAGCGCCAGCCACACCATTGTCGAACTGGGCGGGGGATCGGAGCTGGGCAGAGGATCGGAAACCGGCGGGGGAACGGAGCTGGGAGGAAGATCGCGACAGAGTGAGGAGCCAGGGGTCCGGATCGGCGACGTGGCGACGCTGGTAGGCCCGGACCACACGGACATCCATCCCAACGTCCTGGCTACCCGCACCGGGCGGTCCGTTTACGACGTCCTCATGCACCTCAACGCCGGGCTGCCCAGGGTCGTGGTGTAGGGGGAGGTACGCTTCTGGATCGGGGAGGTGTCAGGACGCGCCCCTGGTCAGCGTCAGGAACGCCCTCGGGGAGAGGATGCGAATTGGCGAGTGCTCGGCTGCAACGAGGAGGTCTTGATCTCCGGTCACGAGAATCTCTGCGCCGGCCGAGATGGCACCAGCAAGGACCCTCTCGTCGTCAGGATCGCGTAACGAAATAGGGCAAGGCTCGTCGCTCTTCGGAACAATGGAGCACCGCTCGAGAACGGCCTGCACGGATGAAGAGGCGTCTGGGCTGAGCTTCAGCTTGGATGTCAGGATTCGCTGGACCTCCTCTGCCACGACCTCGGGAATCACGAGATCGAAATCGGACAGCACGAGCCTCAAGAGGTCGGCGCAAAGGCCTCGGGCAGCGAACGCTGCAACGAGGACGTTGGAGTCCAGGCAGACTCTTGTCACGACACGAGCCTGAACACGTCCTCGTCGGTGAAGATCCCCTGCGCCTCGGCAAAGGGAATCACTTGGCGCCGGGCTTCCTCGAAAAGCTGGAGGGTCAGCTGGCGACGTAGCGCCTCCCGCACCACCTCGCTCCGGGACCGGCCCGTCTCACGGCAGACACGATCCAGCATCTCTTCCAGATCAGGATCCAAACGGATGGTAACGGCAGCAGTCTTCATGTAGTACATTGTAGTACATCGAGAGACCCGCTACAAGATGCGGATCCGGCTTCCTTCCTCTGACCTCCCTCGGGTGATCCAGACTGAAAAGGAGCCACGGGCGATGCCATGGTTCAACGCTTTCTCAGCCGGTCAAGGGCCTCTTCGAACCGCGGATCGTCCGGCAGCGCCCAATCCTCGCCGGGCCAGGTCATGGAGAAGGGGAGCATGATGTCGTTTTCCTCTACCGCCCGGTCGAACCATTCGAAGGCCCGGTCCAGGTCGCCCCGAACGTTGTAGACGGAGAAGACGTATTGGGGAAGGATGAACTCCTGGCTGGCCTTCTCCAGCAACTCCTCGAGCAGTCTGTCTGATTCCTCTTCCCGGCCCGTCCTCCAGTAGGCGTTGGAAAGGCCTGAGAGAACCATGGGGGACCGCCCCGATAGGGCCAGGGCCGTCTCGAACTCCGAAATCGCCTCCTCCCGGCGATCCATCTCCCAGTACACCCACCCCAAGAGGAGATGGGAATAGAAATGCCCCGGGTCCATGGCGAGGGTCCGCTTCAAATCGGAGACGGCCTCTTCGTACCGTCCGGCGTGGAAGGTCCGTTCGCCCTTGATGGCGTTCACCAGAATCGACAACGGATCCAACTCCCGAGCCCTCTCAGCCTCCTCCACGGCCTGGTCGTGCCTCCCGCTCAGGTTCAGGAGCGACGCATAGAACCAGTGGGCGCTTGCCGAGTTGGGGTTCAGCTCCAGGGCCAGCAGATACTCCCGTTCGGCCGCCTCCCAGTCCCAGTCGTAGAACATGTGTAGCCGACCCATGACGGCGTGGGCGTCGGCCAGGTTCGGATCGATGGCCAGGGCCTTCTGCACGAACTCCTTCGCCTTGGGGAAGCTCTCCTTGGGCCGGACACCGGCGAAGAACGGCCGGAAGTGGTTGATCTCGGCGATGCCTGCGTAGGCCAGGGGAAACTCGGGGTCCTTCTCGATGGCCTGTTCCAGGTATTGCTCTGCCAGGTCGAAACCCTCGGGGGTGAACTTGCCCCAGTGATGCCGGGCAAGGAGATAGAGGTTGTGGAGTTCGGGGTTGTCGGTGTGCCGTTTGGTGAGGGCCTCTCGCTCGCCGGTGAGAAGCCTGGCTTTGAGGGTATCGACAATGGCCAGGGAGATCTCGTCCTGCAGGGCGAAAACGTCGTCCATGTCCCGATCGAACCGGTCCGACCAGAGGTGGCTTCCGTCGCCGGTCTCGATGAGCTGGGCCGTGATCCGGAGGCGGTTCCCGGCCTTCCTCACGCTCCCTTCCAGAAGATGCTTCACGTCCAGAGCCCTTCCGATCTCCCGGACGTCTTTGTGGCGGCCCTTGAAGGCAAACGCCGATGTCCGGGCGATGACCGTCAGGTCCTCCACGTGGCTGAGGGCGTTGATGATCTCCTCGGTGATGCCGTCGCAGAAGTACTCCTGCTCCAAGTCGGCACTGAGGTTCTCGAAGGGGAGAACCACGATGGACTTCTTCTCCTCCTTCACCTCGCCGGGCTCGGCGAAGAGGGCCTCCTCGAACTCCGTTGCGGACCGGTGCCGGTCCGACGGCGCCTTGCCGAGGGCCTTGGCAATGGCGGTGGCAACCGGGGCCGTCACCCCGGGCCTCACCGTGGTCACCGGCGGCGCCGGATCCGTGAGGTGTTTCGCCAGCACGGCCCGGGGATTGGAGGCCGTGAAAGGAGGGTCCCCGGCAAGCATCTCGTAGAGGACGCAGCCCAGGGCGTAGATGTCACTACGAGCGTCAAGTTCCTTCTCCCCCGCGACCTGCTCCGGGCTCATGTAGGCCGGAGTGCCCACGGAGAGTCCTGTTTCCGTCAAGCGGTCCCCCCCGGCCGAGTCCACCGCCAGGGCAATGCCGAAATCGGCCACCACCACTTGATCGGCCTGCAGCAGGACGTTCTCCGGCTTGATGTCTCTGTGCACGATCCCCTTGGCGTGGGCGTAGGCCAGGGCCCTGGCGATCTGGGCCGTGATCCTGACGGCTTCCTCGACTCCCAACTCCCCTTCCCTGTCCATCCGGTCCCGGAGGGACTCGCCCTCCACGAAGGGCATGACGTAGAAAAGGAAGGAGTCGGCCTCCCCCGAATCCAACAGCGGCAGGATGTGGGGGTGGTTCAGACCTGCGGTGATCTTGATCTCCCGAAGGAAGCGTTCCGACCCCAGGGCGGCCGCCAGTTCCGGCCGAAACACCTTCACCGCCACCTGCCGCTCGTGCTTCAGGTCCCGGGCCAGGTAGACGGTGGCCATGCCGCCAGCGCCGATCTCGGACTCCATGGCATAGCGGT
>JASFVN010000158.1:0-9591 GCA_050049805.1 Gemmatimonadota bacterium | reverse complement strand
TTGGTGGTCCAACGGGTGGGGAGTCACTTTGTTGGCCGGGCAGAGCACCTCGGAGGCGGACACCAGAGCCTCTTCGGGAACCAACTTGGGGTTTGCGGCCCGGCCTGCGTGGTTCACATGGGCCATGATCTGCCCGTCTGCTTCGTGAACCGCAGCAACCAGTCCCTTTAGTCCCGCCGTCTTCTTGTCGTCCTGGACCCCCAATTGGGTGGGCAACTCCCTCCCGTTCGCCTGGATGAACAACGGCTCTGTGGTCAACAGACCCACCTTCCCCGAGGCTCGACGAACGTAGAAGGATGTGTGCCGGGGTGTCACCTCGCCGGTCGGCGTGGAGTAACCGAGCTTGACCGTGGTCATCACAACACGGTTCGGGAGTTGAAGAGAACCGATCTGGAGGGGTTGAAACAGTGGATCCTCGTTCATGCCCTGCTCCCGTCAAGTTTTGATAATCGTACAATAAAAAGGGGAAATCGTACTATTTTTTGACGTCTTGTCCTTGTTTTATGGGACAGTATAACTACTTTTGTTCTACACACAATGATCTTCCTACTTCCGGCAACGGTACGGGGGAAAGCATGGCGGAGAAGAAGCATCCTGACGTTGGGGCCCGGCTCGTGCAATTACGCCAGGAAAAGGGGTACTCCCTGCGGGCCCTGGCCCAGGAGTGTGGGTTGTCGGTGAATGCCATCAACCGTATCGAGCGGGGGGAAAGCTCCCCTACCGTTTCATCCCTTCACCAATTGGCCACTGCCCTCGACGTGCCCCTGACGGAGTTCTTTCGGGTCGAACCCGAACACTCGGTCATCGTGGTCAGAGAGAGCGGGCGCCTGCGAACCAGAGGGGATGGCGTCCTAATGGAGAGCCTGGGCACCGGACTCCACGCTCAGCACCTGGGACCCTTTCTCATGACGCTGCTGCCCGGCGCCTCCGCGGGAGAGGAGCCGATTTCTCATGGTGGAGAGGAGTTCGTTCACTGCCTGGAAGGCCAGGTAGACTATCTGGTAGATGAAACCTGGCACCGTCTCAATCCCGGGGACAGCCTCCTGTTCCTGGCATCCCAAAAACACATGTGTAGCAACACCGGGTTGGAGAAGGCGAGGCTCCTTTTGGTGATTCAGGCGCCCGAGGAAGAGATCGGAGTGACACAACAACGGCATCTCATGACGGAAGGATCACAGCCGTCGATGGACACACTCTGATCGAGAGGCAGGTGGCAAAAAGAAGGCCCATTCCTTTAACGAATAGAGGGAGACCTGGAGGAAATATGACCGTGGCTGGGCAGTTGTCCGAGAAAGAGCGCAAGCAGTTGTACGAAGAACATGAACGGCGGATCCAGGCTGCTTTGGATCAGATCGACAATCGTGTCGTTGTCTTCAGTGGAAAGGGGGGAGTCGGGAAAACCACAGTGGCGGTGAATCTCGCCTACGCCATGGAGATGAGGGAAAAGCGGGTGGGTCTCCTGGATGCAGACATCACCGGTCCCAACATCGGTAAGATGATTGGAATGTCTGGACCGTTCCGGGGAGAGGACGGACGGATCTTCCCCCATGATCAGGGAGGTGTGAAGGCCGTTTCCATCGCTCCCATGATCTTGCCGGGGGAGCCGGTGATCTGGCGTGGCCCACTTCGGGCCAAGGCCCTCGAGCAGTTTCTATCGGGTGTCGAGTGGGGTGAGCTCGACTTCCTCATTGCCGATCTCCCTCCGGGAACCGGAGATGAGGTTCTTACCATGACGCAGCGAACTTCACCTCAGGTGGCAATAATCGTCACATCTCCACAGGAGCTCTCTCTCATCGACTCTCACCGTGCGGTGAACATGGCAAAACAGATGGAGATTCCCCATATCGGCATCGTGGAAAACATGTCTGGGTTCATCTGCCATCACTGCGGAGAGGAGATTCCTCTCTTCGGATCAGGTGGGGGAGCACGGCAGGCCAGGGAGCTGGGGGTTCAGTTTCTCGGGAGTATTCCCATCGACCTGGAGGTCCCTCGATGTGGGGACGCAGGTCGGCCCATCGTGCTGAATGCAGAGGGAGGCCCGGTGGCGGAAGCGTTCATGGGCCTCGCGTCGAGTGTCTGTGAAATGCTGGAGACGTGAGCACAAAATCTCTACGGGAGAAGGCTCTTTTCACCGGATCGTATCGGCGTGTCGAGCCAATTCTCCGGGGGTGCGTACGGACACACGAACTCGTCACTGTACTCACACCAGGGATTGTAGGCTTCGTTGAAGTCGAGGATCCATCGCTCCCCAGCGGTGCGGTGGATCTCCGGTTCCAGGTCTAGATACCGCCCGTTTGCGAAGGTTTCCGTTCCGGAGGTCTTATCCCCGAACGGAACAAACAGCCGCTTGGTACCCGCCTCGGTCCGATAGGCCTGAAGTGCGTGTTCTTTTCCATCGATCTCAAAACGAAACTCGCCCCATCTGAGCAAATCCCGCGTTCCACCATGGGTAGCATCGACTGTTATGACCTCCTTTTCTGGATATTCATGGAGTTGGAGTTCAAATCGGTACGAGGGATCAAGGGGGTAGTACTTCAGGCCTTCGAACGAACCCCGTTCCTGGAGCGGAATCGGTGATTGAAAGCCGTCCCTGAAGAACCTGTCTTTTCCCCGACGAACCATCTTCAGGCGCTCTTCCCATTTTGACAAATCCAAGGTGTTCCTGCCTTCCGGAGCAGACCGAGCAGCATCCGCCTGTAGATTGAAATTCCCTGGATCAGACCCTCACGGAGTCCATGGCCATCTCCAGGTCGATGAGGTCCGCTGCCCGCCGGCCCGAGAGTAACATGCCGCCAAAGATCGGCCCCATTCTCGGACCCCCCATGACGGCCGCTACGGTCATCCCGGTGATCCAGAGCCCGGGAAAGACCTCTGCCACTTCCTCAACCACAAAGGAGTCCCCCTCTGTGGCATTCATCATTCCTTCACCCGACAGGCCGGCAGAATCTTCGAGCCCCTTACGCCTATCGAGCATGTGAACAAGAGCTGCTTCATGCCCGGTGGCATCCAGAACATTCTCGGCCTGGAGAGTGATGGGATCTATAGGCATCTGATCCACGAGGCCCGTCCGGTTCGCTACCACCCCACGAACCTTCCCTCCGCGGACACAGAGGTCCTCGGCAGTGGTCAGATTCAGTAGAACGGCACCCGCTTGGACCGCATGGAGACAGAGGGCGGAAGCCAATTCAATTGCGTCGATCACATAGAGTCCGTCGGCGCCGAGAGGCGTTCGGACACCGATCTCTTCAAGGACTTCCACCGCCGCTTCCTGAATCACAACCTCATTCATTGCCATGGCTCCACCCCACACCCCCCCTCCCGGAGATAGCCGCTTCTCCAGCACCGTCACCTTCCGACCCTTTCGAGCCAAATCTCTGGCCGCCACCAGACCCGACGGTCCTGCACCCACGATCAGGACGTCGCTGACCACGGACCGCATCATCTTCCCGTGATATGCATCGAGGATGTTCTTGGTGATCCGGGTTTCGTACGAGTCCGCCTCGACGGCGCGTCGCTTCTCAGAATCTTTCCTTCTTTTCTCCCACATGGTTCGGGTCCATTTCGGCCCCGGGCGAAGGCCGATCGTCACCTTACTCGGTCATGACCAGAGGTGCGGCGGGAATGTCGGGAGGTGGGGCGAAGCGCCACCGTGCAATCGCCCGGGCACAGGTGTTCCAACGCAAGATTGCATCATCTTCGCCGGGTGGCCGAATGGCCTCCGCTTTCTCATACCACCCCATCGCCTCACGAAGCGCACGGTTGGCGTAATCGTCCGAGCAAGGTTCGCCTCGGTTCAGGTGCACTTTGCCTCGTCGCTCGGCCACGATCCCGGAGTAGTAGAAACGCTCGTAGTCCTCCTTAAGGCCCGAAGCTCGCCTGCTCGCTTCGGCGGCCCGGCTGAGATCTGTCCGGAACTGGTCCGTCAGGGAGAGAATCAGGAGCAATTGGGCTTTGTGGTTTTCCGGATCCACCTCGAGCACATCCACACAGATGCTCTCTGCCTCGCACGGCTCCCCCAGAAGCCGATAGCGTTCGGCTTTTTTCATGGCTTTCTCGATACCTTCGCATGTCAGTCTTTTGAGTTTATCCATGGGTCCTCCTCCTCCCATTCCCAATCGCGAGGGGTTCACTGAATCGTCAACGACCAGTGGCTCCCTCCGAGGACCGCCAGAGTGCGGTCCAGCCCAGCTTCTCCATCTGGGCCTCGGAGAGCGGCTGTCCGAAGAGGATCTGCATCCTCTCCGGACCAGATCCCAGCAGGGACCAGACGGTTCCTCCGGGTCGATCCAGATCCACAAAGTCGAAACGGAGGGCGGTACGGAAATCGGGGGGCACCGGTAGCACACCCCTCAAATAGTCCAGGGTTTCGGTGGTCGGGTCCCACCAGGCTACGTCGATCACCCCATCGTCCAAATAATCCCTGACTGCGGTGTTTCCGTGGCAATCAATGCACTGGCGAGCGTTCTTCGCGATGGTGTGGGCGTAGAAGGGTGCCATAGCCACGAAGGTGCGGTCGCCGTGCTTCACCGTCTGGAAGTTCGCGGCGTGCACCTTCCCGTTCCGGTTGATCAGAAAGACGAAGTCCTTGAACTGCCCGTAGGCGACCTTCTGGGCCAGCTGTACCTGGGTTTCGAAATGGCAGTTGTAGCAGCTTACTACACTTTGAACATGGCAGGCAGTGCAATCCACAGATTCCTGGTGAATGTTGTGATAAGGGTTCTCCCCCGACGTCGTATGGCAGTCCTCACACGCGGCGTCGATGGCACCTTCTTCCAGCATGGACGAGTAGTGAGTACCGTCCCCCATCACATCTTCCTTGGTGTGACAGGACAGGCAGTCCATTCCTCGGTCACGGTGAACGTCCGAGTAGTGGTTGGCCTCTGCTTGCTGTCGGCTATGGCAATCCCCACAAACGCCCGTAAGGGAGGCGTCCACCTGCGCTCCGTATCTGGGCCTGGTATCGCCATGGCACGATGCGCAACCGCCGGTGGCGCTGGGCTCGTGGCAACTCTTGCAAGGAAGCGCTTCGTACGGTGCGCCGGTGAACTCCTCGAACCCGTGGTTTGACCCCGCATACCAGGTCTTCATCCCTTGGGCGGTGGCATGGAGGCTGGTTACGAAGTTTTCAGTCCAGGGTAGAGTGTCGACCTGGACTGTGCCGGCTTCCTCCCAGTTGGACGCTTCCGGTGTCGGTCTCTCCGTCTTAGGTGGAAATTCAGACGCCAATCCGGGAGTGTCTTGCGAAACGATGGAAAAGACCACCCCGCACGCGACTCCGAGGGGAAGTAGCCATCCCGGGAGCCCTCCTCCAACTCTTTTCAACATGGGTAGAGCCCTTGTTTGGGAACGGTCCAAGGCCCGAGGAGAGGCCAGTGGGAAGAGGTTCCCGTGGTCCTCAGGTTTTCCGCCCTCCTCAGCTCATTCCTCACTCAATAGCAACTCGCCGGCCACTTCGTCCCAGTTCTCGGGGGCCAGGGTTCTAGCGAAGCCACCGCACCCAGGCGACACCCCGCTCTCTGGGAATAGACGCTCCGCCATGGGTGCCGGCTGTGCACGGGCACGCACGGCCCGCACTTTCTCCTCCATCCATGTGCGGGCAAGGCCTCCGCAAAGCAGGTTCGTTTGATTCCGCTTTCGGTCTGGTACCTGGACTTTCAACAGCCACCCTTCTCCATAAGGGTCGGAGCAGAGGAGTTCCGGCGAGGCCAACACGGCCTCGTTGATTGCCAGCACCTTGCCCTCCACCGGGGAAAGCATTCCCATGGACTTCGGCCCGACCTGGATGGACCATGCTCGCTCACCCTGCAACAGGGGGCGGTTCAGATCCGGCAATTCCAGGCTGGACGGGGGCCCCAGCAACCACCCCACGAACTCGTCGATGCCCACCCTCACAACATCTCCCTGCAGAGGGGAGGCCCAACTGTGACCCTGATGGAAGCAGTATCCGTCTGGGAGACTGAACCAACCCACCACCCTGCGCGCCGTCCGTCCGGCCGAGGGCGCCGAGTCCTTGTTCAATAGCAGGTTGCCCGCTACCTCGTGCCAATCGTCAGGAGCCACGGCCCGGGCAAAGCCGTCACACCCTGCTCGGGCGCCGAGCTCCGGCAGCACCAGGCCCAGATCCACCCGCATGGCCCGGAGTTGCTCCTCCAACCAGGCCTGGGCAAGAGTCCCGCACAGTAGATTTCTCTGGATTCGCCTCTGCTCCGGCACCCGGACCTTCAACAGCCACCCTTGGTTATATGGGTCCAGGCAGAGAATCTCCGGAGAGTCCACCACCTCGTAATTCACCCCTACGACCTCACCTTCAACCGGAGACAACATGCCCAGCGAAGTCGACCCCACCTTGATCTCCCATCCTCGCTCGCCCTGTAACAGGCGGGTGCCCAGTCCAGGCAGCTGGATGGCATCGGGCCGCCCCAGCAATCGGTGGGCGAAGTCGTCCATTCCAACACGCACCACGTTCTCGTCTTCCGGGATAGCCCAGCTATGACCCTGGTGGAAGCAGTATTCCTCGGGTAGGACGAACCAACCTCCCACTCGAGGCCTGATCCCAACTGCTGGCTCCGGTTCGGCCAGAAACCGCCACATGACTGCCAGGGCAAGCAGGTAGCCAATGACGATCAGGTACTCGATGCCTTTTGTCGCGAACAAGTCCGGAGGTGCCATCTCCATGTTCCTCTACCTCCCTCATGCGACGAGCTGAAGCTCTCTCTCTGCAACCCGCTCACCCCTGCCTTCTTCCACCGAGGCCAGTACCGGCATCCGATTCACCACCCACCGAAACACCCAGATTTCGGCACTCACCACCGCCAGCGAAACCACGATTTCTTCCCAGCTCGGCACGTAGTGGTCCGCTGCATACCACTTGAAGGTGATGACCGACACATTCAACCGGTTCAGGAGGATACCGACCAACGTCATTGCTGCCGCGCCTCGCAACAGCGTGAGCCTGCGGCCGCGAAACGCCACGAGAAACAGGCCGGCCGGGATCGCGACGAACCCGATTACCTCCAGCAGGTACCACAGGCCCCACCCCGTACCCAGGAGGGACCAGTGCTGTCCGTGCACGAACACCAGGAGGACCATGAAGAGGTACACGAACATGGCACCGGCACAGATCCGGGCCAGACCCACCAGAATGTCGTCGTGCGAGCTTCTGAGTTTGGCTCCGACGCGGTGGTGAAACACGCGGTGGGTTATGGACCCTTCGAAGATGACCAGGGAGAGTCCTGCGAATATGCTGGATACGAGGAACAGGAAGGGAATGAACTCGGAGTACCAGAGAGGGTGGATCTTGTCTCTCGCCATGAGATACAACGCACCCAATCCTGACTGATGGAGTGTCGAAAGGGTGATGCCGAAGATCACCGCTCCCAGTGTCAGGCCTCCGAGGACCTTACGTACGCGACGCCAGCCGAGCCACTCCGCGATTGCCGGGGAAAACTCGACAAACTCGGCCATCATGTACAGCATGAAATGCCAGGCCACCAGGAAAAGCACGGAACTGACACCGAAGGAATTCCCGATGATGGGATTGATCACCTTCCATGGACGTCCAAGATCCAGGAGCAAGGCCCCAGCGTAGAACAGGTAGGCGAGGAATCCGTTTAACACCGTTGCCCGGACGATGGGGTGATACTTCTCCTGCCCCAGGATGTAAACCAGGAAGGTCAGAACGTACGCACCACCGGCAAATGCAACGCCGGTGATCACATCGAATCCAATCCAAAGGCCCCAGGGAAACTGCTGATCCAGGTTCGTGACCGACCCGAGCCCCCAGGTAAAACGGACTACAAGGATCAGGGCTCCCGCCACCATGATGAACCCGGTGATCAGGTTGAACGGCGTTAGCACCCTCCCCTTCGGCCTTGCCTCCCGGGCCAGGAAGCTCATGAACCGCCGGAACTCCGGGGCCAACTGCGTGGCCCGTCCCGTTGCGGAGTTCATGGCTTGTCCTCCGTGTAGCCCGATGAGTATTCCATCGCCTCTGCCACCCCATTGCGCCGTGACCTGGCCACAGCGAATAGGAAGGGCGGGAGCACCGTCAGCACCAGCGGCACCGCATAGAGGAATTCGCGGGTATAGGCCGGGTAGGGAGTCGTATCCAGGTGAATGGGGAAGCCCAGTTGCTCGAAGGGCACCGGGGCCAGGTAGAGAAAGCTGGTGCCGCCTGCCTCGTGCTCGCCGTAGATGTGGTGGAAGTACCGGTCGGGGTCGGTATAGATTCGGTGCCGGGCTTCCTCCAGCAACTCTGATCGCTTCCCGAAGGCCAGCGCTCCCGTGGGGCAGCTTGCCACGCACGCCGGCTCCTCACCCTGAAGTAATCGCTCAAAGCACATGTCGCACTTGTGGATCTTCGGATTGGCGCTGTCGAATTCGAATTTCGGAACATCAAAGGGACAAGAAACCATGCAGAACCGGCAGCCCATGCACTTGTCCTCACGCCACACCACGGGGCCCTCCGGCGTCTTCTTCATGGCCGCGGTAAGGCAGGCTGCACCACAGGCCGGTTGCAGGCAGTGCATGCACTGCTTCTTGACCGTCACCCTCCCACGCTCGGTGTCCCAGGCGCTCACCACCGTTAGGCGATCCGGCGACGTCTCTCGGCCCTCGAACAGATCCGGTCCGTCCTCTGCCGGCGGCATACCGTGGGACTCCACGCATGCCTTTTCGCATTCGCGGCATCCCAGGCACTTCGTGGCGTCCACCAGAACGCCCATGGTCTCCATCCCAGAGTCACCTGCTCCTCCTTCCTGGGCATGGAGGTCCTTTCCCACCACCATCGAGGCTCCGGCGGCACAGATCGTCTTCAAGAGATCTCTTCTTTGCATGTCCTGACCTGCCTCCAGCGTTCTACGCTTTTGACCCTTCACGCCTCTCTCCCCTCTCCGACCACCGAAGAACCGAAGGGACAGGAGGGAGTTACGGCTGCTGATCCAGGTCAGAAGACCGTCGAGGGACTGTGGCCAAGCCCGACGGAGGGAATCACCGGCCGCCGTAGGGGAAGGTCACTTCATCGCACCGCCAGCAGCCCTGCTGCTTCAAATTGCCTTTGGGATCGACCCCTTTGTCACAGAGCCAGTTGTCGCCGTGTTGGTCCTGGATGCACTCCAAGGGCCGCCCAGAGTAGTCGGGCTCATAGTATTCGGGATACTCGGGCATGATCTCTTTCGTGACCTTCATGGTCCACCTCCTTGAACGACTGCTGCATTCATCTCGAAAGCAGCATGTGTGCCAAACCGCGGAGCCGTCGCAGGGAGCTCTAAACCTTTGCCGGATGGGGAAATCTGAAGCCCAGGGAGCCGCGTTCGATCCCACGTGCATGAGTCGCGTTTTTGCTACTGTGAAGCCATAGGATTGCAGTTTTGCACCTTTTCCACCGCATTCAGAAGAGGTGCATGGGCGAGGACATGGAAGCCGTGGCTTTGGCCTTAGCTTTGCACCACTTTGACTAGAGCCCGGGGAAGTAGGCCTCCGGGGCTGGCGTGACGGCGGGGTGGATTCTCACGGTGGACCGAGCGTTCGGGCCTCGAACCCGATGAACCATCGGAAAGGAGAGGAGACCATGGCCGAGATTGCTCTGGACAC
>JASFVN010000521.1:0-3025 GCA_050049805.1 Gemmatimonadota bacterium | reverse complement strand
GGTGGTCCTTGAGTTCAATGGAGAGAATCTCACGCAGGCCCGGTTCGGCGCTGTGACCACCTGCATCCCCGATAGAGATGCTGAAGGAAATGGGGGAGGCACTATGGCAGAGGGCGACAGTCTCTTTTCCAACCGGGGGGCAGACACCGGGAATCAGAAGACAGCAGTTCCTCCAGAGCCAACGTCCGAACGTTTTGAAGCTGTGCTTCACAGCATTTCGGACGGCGTCCTGACAGTGAACAGGGAGTGGCGCATCACCTGCTTCAACCGGGCCGCAGAGGAAATCACGGGTTACCGTCGCTCGGAGGTTCTGGGTCGCTCCTGTTATGAGGTCCTTCGGTCTGACCTGTGCCGAGAGGCGTGCCCGATCCAGCACACGGTTAAGACCGGGAAACAGGTTTCTGGGTTAGTCCTGTACATCTCGGACCGACACAATAAAAAGGTACCGGTCAGCGTGTCGACGGCCCTTTTCCGGGACAAGAACGGACGGCTTCTGGGAGGAGTAGAGACGTTTCGGGACCTCCGGCAAATCGAGGCCCTCAAGAAGAAAGCGGAGAAGACCTACACTTTCGCTGACATCATCACCAAGAGCTCCAGAGTCACGGCCCTCCTCGATCTCTTGCCTATTCTAGCTGAAAGCGGCAGCGCAGTCCTTATCACGGGCGAGACTGGGACCGGCAAGGATTTGTTCGCCCGTGCCATTCACAGACTGAGCCCCAGAAAGGATGGGCCCTTCGTTGCCGTCAACTGCGGAGGCTTTCCTGAGACCCTGGTCGAGTCGGAGCTTTTCGGGTACGAAAAGGGAGCGTTCACAGGGGCGGACCGTTCGAAACCGGGCCGTTTCGCACGGGCGCAAGATGGTACGTTGTTCCTGGACGAAGTCGGGAATCTGCCCCTGTCCACGCAGGCGAAGCTCCTGCGGGTGTTGCAGAACAAGAGCTATGAGCCGTTGGGAGGAACAAAACCGGTCAAGACCAACGCCCGTATCCTCACCGCCACCAACCACGATCTGTCATCCATGGTAGAGGAGGGCACATTTCGCCGCGACCTCTACTACCGCATCAATGTCATCGAGCTTGATTTGCCGCCCCTACGGGAGCGCCCCGAAGATGTCTTGACCCTCGTCCAACATTTCATTGGGCAGCTGGCTCTGGTTCACGAGAAGCTGGTGCAGGGGGTATCGCCGGAGGCTTTGCGCGTCCTCCTGGCCCACGATTACCCGGGCAACATTCGGGAGCTCGAAAACATCATCGAGCATGGCTTTGTCTTGACCAATGGCCCCCTCATCGGGATCGAGCACCTACCCCAGTGGCTAGTAACAAAGAACCACTTACCGCTCCCGGAAGAGAGCCTCGAGGACTGCCAGAGAAAGGTAATCCTCGCCGCTTTGGAGAGGAACGGTTGGAACCGCCTTGCGGCCGCACAGGACCTTGGCATTCACAAATCCACCCTGTTCCGGAAGATCCACCGTCTGGACCTTCAGCTGCCTGATACAGATGGGAGATCCCGTCCCGCCGCCGACGAAGAGGGGACCACCTAGCTTCTTCCCTCCCTCATCCCTGCCAGAGGAGAAGCATCAGCCCGCCCACAGCGAACCCCGCCCCGAGATTGACGAGCTTCAAGCGCAGGAAGGCACTTTTGGATACGGCCAGGAGGGGCAGAGTGCCGTGACCATCCTGAACGATGGAGCTGGCCGCTAAGACGCCAAGGGGAAGGACGCCTTGGGCATAGAGGGTTACGAAAGCCAGGTGGGGACCGGATTCCGGGATAAAACCCACCAGAGACGCCAACAACAACACCGCAAACACGTTGCCCTGAATCCATGACTCCACGTCGATGAAGACCCCCAGGAACCCGGTCACCAACAGGGCCCCGAGGGTCCACGAGAAGATGCGCAAGAGGTGCTTCTTGAGGACGTGCTCCCAGAGGTGTTCCTCCAGGAAATGGTCCGGCACGGTAGCCCCTACAAAAAAGGCGAAGAGGCCGCTGCCCAACATGGTCACTCTGATCCAGTTCCAATCTGCCGGACCGAAACAACCCGAGAGCAACCCGAGGAGGAACAGCGCGAGCAACGCCAGGAGCAGAGCACGGGGAAAGGTCATGGCGCGAAGCTGTCCCAAGATCGCTGGAGGCTGGAAACAGTGACACTCGTCGACGTCATGGACCTGTAGCTCATGACTGTCGGAGAGGGTAGGGGCGAGCCCAGAGAGGAACCGATCGGTCAGGAATGCTACTGCCCATCCCACAGCGAAGAGTCCTGCCGTGAGGATCAGGGCTCGGCCGGGGAACATGGCAAGCATCACAAAAGCCTCGTCTCCGCTAGTGGCGACCATCGTTCCCACCAGGGCTCCGAAACTCAGGGCTCCGTGGGCATAGAGCGAGACCACTGTGAAAGCACCAAGGCACCCGGGAACCGCTCCCAGGACTGAGGCGACGGCATATTGCCGCCAACCGCTGTTCTTCAGACCCTCCTGCCACCACCCCCTGGTCAGCACGTTGAGGTACTCAATAAGGACCATCATGATGAACACGAATCCCGTGATCATCAAAGCCCGCGGCACGGTATCTCGGAAGATGGTCATCATCGTTCACCATGTCCTCAGGCTGAAGGGGAACATCCTGGCCCTCCCTTTCGGGAGTCAGTGCGCCGGCGCCGATGCCCGCAGGGCCACGAAGGACCCCTCTCCGTAGCCACTATCAACTGGTTCAGAGCTAGATGTTTCTTTTGGAGGGCCGAATAGCGTCTGCCGAAAGTGAAACTCTTGGAAACCGGTCTGCCGCAGCAGACCCACGATGTCCTCCACCGAGTAGAACTCCGCCAGTCGGGAGCAGACTTCTCCTCTCAGCATGCTTCGCAGGGGGACGGTGGCTCCCCTCTCCGTGTGACCCAGAAGACGCAAGATCGCGACCCCGAGACCCGGTCAATCGCGATTTTGACACTGAATTGTGAGATTTGGAGCGGCATAGGCGAACCCAGAAACCCAACGATATGGTGGTTATTCCCCTTCCGGGAACTGCCGCCATG
>JASFVN010000520.1:0-3026 GCA_050049805.1 Gemmatimonadota bacterium | reverse complement strand
CCGGTCTTCCACGGTGGATTGGGCCCCGAAGTCCTTGGCGAGGAGTGTGGACTGGTCCGCTACCCGGATGTCCTCCCTCCCGGGGTGGCCGACGGCGCTCCGATCCCGGGTGAGCACCGCCTCCTCCTGGCCTTCCAACGGGACGGTGCACTTTTGGATCCGGTGGAACTGGACGTCACCGAGGGGAAGATCCTGGGGGAAGGGCCCCTTCGCCTGGTGGTGCCGGAGGGAAATCCTCGGCTGCCCGATCGAGGCTCCCGATTTTCCCCCTCACGGTGCGGTGACGACTACGACTTCAAGCCGGACCAGGACCACAACGCCGGCCACATGGTCCGGGGCGTGGTGGCCATTCGAATCGATCCCATGCCCCTTGGCGTCGAAGAGTTCGATTTCATGAATGGGGGTTGGGCTTACATAGAGGCCGGCCAGCTCATCATCTACGGCTACGGGGTCCGTTGAGGCGGAGAAGGGGGGCGGTTGCCCGTGACGGAGCCTTCTGAGGTGGATAGGCCCCGCCCAAAGCCGGTGGCGGGCGGTTTTTGCACACTCCTCCCTACTCCTCGCTGGGGTCGGGGTCCGCCTTTACCTTGAGTCCTCGATCTTGGCCGATCTCGTGCCGAAGACCGAGCTCGCCCGAAGCCACCGAACATCCGGAGGCAGGAACCTTGAGGGGAAAACACGAGAGCCAAGACATGAGCCGCCGGGAGATGATCGGCACCGTAGGGAAGGCGGCCGCCGTGTCGGTAATCCTGCCCCCCTTCTTCTCGGGCTGCCGTCCGGCCGGAGAGACATCGACCGAGGGTGTCGCGACAGCCTTGGCCGCCCAGGCGGGTCCCGATCGGGTCACCGTCCTCCCCGGAAAAACCTACCTGAACAGCTGGGCCGGCTACGGTCTGCCCCCAAACCAGCGACCCCGCCGGCGCCGCGACGAGCCCGAACCACCTCCTCCTCCGACCGGACCCGAGCCGACCATCCAATGGACCCAGGAATCGGGCCCGGGAACCGTGGAGTTCGCTGATCCCAACTCCCTGGTTACCACAGCTACGTTCCCCGTAACGGGCACCTATGTCCTGAAGCTTACGGCCGACAACGGAGAGACCACGGCCGACTCGTCATTCGAAGTCATGGTGGAGAATGGCCCCCCTCCGAACCACCTGGAACCGGTCACCACCAAGTACTACTCCGTGGACAGCCCTCTCTGGGATCACCGAGTGAAAGCCCTCATCGCAAACTGGATCCCCCATTGCATCGACATGATCAAATGGGACGACCTGGAATTGGGCCCCGGGGGGATCGACAACTTCATCGAGGCCGCAAAAGCCTTACGAGGTGAGCCCCACGGCGAGCACAAGGGATACGTCTTCTCCAACGCCTGGGTGCATCAGACGGTGGAATCCATGAGCCTGGCCCTCATGTTGGACGCAAAAGGGGATCCGGAGATCCTGGCGGCTCAGGAACTGTTCCGGGAAACGCTGGAGGACTGGATCCCCAAGATCCTGGCAGCCCAGCACCCCGATGGGTATCTCCAAACCGCCTTCACCCTTCGAACCGAGGAGGACCTGGAGCGCTGGCCCGACCGGTGGACGGCGGAGGGCCGCAGCCGGCATGAGGGATATGTGGCCGGGTACTTCATCGAATCGGCCATCAACCACTATACCATGACCGGGGGCCAGGACACCCGTCTCTACGATGCCGCCAAGAAGCTGGCGGACGGCTGGTACGATCAGATCGGGCCGCCTCCCAAGCAGGAGTGGTTCGACGGGCACCAGGAGATGGAGCAGGCTCTGGTGCGGTTCGGTCGCTACGTCAACGAGGTGGAGGGGGGAGGACGGGGAGACAAGTACATAGAGCTGGCCCGCTTCCTCCTGGACTGCCGGGGGGGCGGTTCCGAGTACGACCAGAGCCACCTACCCTCGGTTCAGCAGTATGAGGCGGTTGGGCACGCGGTGAGAGCCGTCTATCAGTATTCCGCCGTGGCGGACATCGCCCTGGAATCGGGTGACGTGGATTACCTCAGCGCCGCTCGTTCCCTCTGGGAGAGCATCGTCAACAAGAAGTACTATGTGACCGGAGGAATCGGCAGCGGCGAATCCTCGGAAGGGTTCGGGCCGGAGTACTCCCTCGGGAACCGGGCCTACTGCGAGTCTTGCTCGAGCTGCGGGGAGCTGTTCTTCCAGTCCAAGATGAACCGACTCTACAAGGAAGCGAAGCACGCGGATCTCTACGAGGAAACCCTCTACAACGCCCTCCTGGGGTCCATGGACCTGGAGGGGACTCACTACTACTACGACAACCCCCTGGACTCGAACATTCCCCGGTACGAGTGGCATACCTGCCCATGCTGCGTGGGCAACATCCCTCGGACTCTGCTGATGCTCCCTACCTGGATGTACGCCAAGGGAGACGACGGGCTGTACGTCAACCTGTTCATCGGCAGTACGGCCACGGTGGAGGGGGTGGGAGGTACGGACGTGGAGGTGGTCCAGGCAACGAACTACCCGTGGGACGGGAAGGTCTCCATCACGGTGAACCCCCTGGAGTCCACGTCGTTCGGAGTGCGGATCCGCGTCCCGGACCGGATGGTGAGCAACCTCTATGAGACCACGCCGGAGGTGGGAGGCATCACCTCTCTGACCTTGAACGGATCCCCCATCGATCCGGTCATCGAGAGGGGTTACGTGGTCCTGGACCGGGCCTGGAGCTCCGGGGACACCATCGAGCTGGAGTTCCCCATGGAGGTTCAGAGAGTGAGGGGGGACGAGCGCATCGAGGCGGTCCGGGGGCGAGTGGCCATCAAGTACGGTCCTATGGTCTACAACATCGAGGAAGAGGACCAGGATATTCGCCAGGCCCTGGGCCGGCGGTCACCGCTCTCGGTGGAGTGGCGGCCTGATTTCCTTGGCGGAGTCACGGTGGTCCATGGTGAGTTCACCGATGGATCGCACCTGCTGGCCATTCCGAATTTCGTCCGGTACAACCGTAGGGAGGGCACATTCGCACCCCGACGTCCGGAGCGGCCTGCCGAT
>JASFVN010000519.1:0-3032 GCA_050049805.1 Gemmatimonadota bacterium | reverse complement strand
GTCCAGGATGCCGTCGACGTGCCAGGGACCCTCTGTGAGGCGCGCCTTCAGGTTGCCGTCGGCATCGTAGAGGTATAGGTGGGCCCAGCCGTCCCGTTCGGACCACCAGACGAAGTCTCCATTGGCCATCCGGTGTGGCTGCTGTTGCTCCTGGTAGGTGTTCAGGCGCTCCTCGACGAGGACCTCCACCTCTCCAGTGGCGGGGTCGGTCCGCATGATATCGATGCGGTGCAGGTCCCGGCTGGCCCTATAGAAGTAGAGCTCGTTGGAGTTGGGGGAGAACCAACGGCGGATCCGGGGCTCCTCGTCCTCTCCGCTCCTTGCCGCATAGCGGTCACCGAAGGGAGTGGGATCGGACCAGATCCCCATGCTCTGATCCTGCCAGCCGTCATCGTCGATCTTCCGCATCTCCCGGGCCTCCGTATCGTAGACCAGGAGTTCGGTCTGGTCCACGGCCGAATCTCCGGCCATGGCATACTTGTAGGTCTCCAGCTTCGGCCGTTCGTTTCCGGCAACGTGAACCACCCAAAGGTCCTCTACCGCCCTCATATCCCGGCGGGTCATGGCGAAGTATTGGGAGTCGTGTGACCAGATCACGCCGGCGCTCTGGCGCTTCTTCCATTGCTCCTCCCACTCGTCCACCGTGCGGCCGCGGCCGGCCCCATTGGAGCCGTAGCAGTAATCCCGCTCTCCGTCCTCGGTGAGCTGGGTCTCCTCCACCTCCACCTCGGCTTCCGCCGAGTCTGCCGCTTCCCCGGTCTTCTCGTGACGGGCTTCCACGATCTTCATGTAGTCGTCCCAGCCCATCATGTAGAGGTTGCATTCCTTGGTGTAGATGACCATGGAAGAATCGGGAGAAACGCTGGCCCATCCCGGATGGCTCCGCGGCTCCTCATAATCCTCCAGGCGCCGGAGGGTTTGGGTTTGGACATCGTACTCGAAGTGGAACTTCTCCTTTTCGGTCTGGGGCCGCCGAGGCCGACTCCGTTCCTCCTCCTGTTCCTGCTCCTCTTCTACCTCTTCATCCTCCTCTACCTCCACGTCCTGCGTCCCCGTCAGGGTGAACTGGATGGTGTTCTCGTCGATGAAGGAGAAGGAGGTGATGGGGAGGTGCTTGGCGTCAAAGGGGTCCCGCATGATGCGGGTCAGCTCGGCGGCAATGCGGTCCCGGTCGAAGATGTCCCGCTTGGTGCCGCGGGCCGGATCCACGATACGGAAGAACCGGCCGTCGGAGTCTTCCCACTGGTACCAGAACCGGTCGGTGTCCCCGACCCAGCGAGGGGAGAGGGAGGTGCTGTGGACAAGGTCACCAGCCTTGTAGGGGGCCCACCGGCCGGCCAGCTGGAAATTGGCGCCAAAGACGCGGTTGTCCATGCCGGCGTCAGGGTGGTGAGCCTGCAGGACGGCTGCTGCGTCCTGGGCGACCAGAATTTGGGGGGTACTCGCTGCGACGAGGACCAGGGCGACTCCCAGAGCCGAGAGAAACAGGGTACGGCCTGCTAGCCAGCCAAGTCGGCACCGGCAAGGAGATGATCTCATGATTATGCTCTACCTTCCATGGTTCGGATTCGGGCGCCGTCGACGCCCCCGGAATTTCGGGCAGACTACTGCATGCCCGGCCCTGTGGCGAGGGTCGGAGTGAGTAGATTCCGGTGAATCTCTGTGGTGGTGAAGGAGCCTATTGCCTCGGAGATGCCTAGCCAATCCGCAAAACCTTAGCCCCTCTAATCTTGCGCGTCTTCAGCTCCAATAGGGCCTTGTTGGCCTCTTCCAGCGGGAACTCCTGGACTTCCGGCCGGATGGGGATCTCGGCCGCCAGCGCCAGGAATTCGGCCACGTCGCTTCGAGCTACATTGGCTACGCTCTTGATCTCACGTTCCATCCAAAGGTCCTGGGCATAGTCCAACTCCAGCAGGACGTCCTTGTCGTGGTCTTCTTTCCGGATGGCATTGATGACCAACCTGCCGCCAGGAGCCAGGTTGCGGAGGGCCTCTACCACCGGCTTCCAAACGGGGGTGGTATCGATAATGGCGGCCAGCTCCAGGGGAGCGCGGTCCGTTGTATCCCCGCTCCACACGGCCCCCAGGTCCTTCGCGAACGCCCTTTCCGCCTCACTACGGGCGAAAACGTAAACGTCCGTGTCCGGACATGCGTGCCGGACCATCTTCAACACCAGGTGCCCGGATGCTCCAAAACCCGTGAGGCCGAGGGGCTGGCCGTTCTCGATATTCGTAAGGTTGAAGGATCGGTAGCCGATGGCACCAGCACAAAGGAGGGGCGCCGCTTCGGCATCCGTGAAGACTTCAGGGATGGGGAAGGCAAAGCCTTCCGGAACCGTCATGAACTCGGCGTACCCGCCGTTCGCATCTCTACCGGTGGCCCTGAACTCGGCGCAGAGGTTCTCGTTCCCGGCCAGACAATGCTGGCAGCGTTGGCAGGCATCAAAGATCCACGCCACGCCGACCCGGTCACCCGTGGCAAGCCTCTTGGTGTCACCTCCGGATCTCTCCACACGTCCGACGACCTGGTGGCCCAGGATCACGGGGAGAGACGGGGGTGGTGTCCGGGCCTCGATCTCGTCCAGCTCGGTGTGGCAAACTCCAGATGTGACGACCCGGATCAGCACCTCTCCGGGTCCGGGGGCTGGGTCCGGAACCGAGACGAGCCGGAGAGGCTCCGGGTTCTGGGACATGGGGCCCAAAGCCTCCAGAATCATCGCTTTCACAATAACCGCCTTTTTTGGCCTCCCCCGTACCCCGTTCGGCCAACTCCCCCGTGTTGGTCAGCCTATCCGGCCAACTCCTCCGTGTTGGTCAGCCTAGCCGGCCAACTCCTCCACCACGGCCGTCAGCAGGCCATAGAACCGGCCCACCGAGTCCACTTTCACCCGTTCGTCGGGGGAGTGGGGGTTTTCGATCTGGGGACCGAAGGAGATCATGTCCATCCCCGGCACCATCTCTCCGATGATACCGCACTCCAGGCCGGCGTGGACGGCTTCCACATGGGGCTCCTTGCCCAGGACCCTGTTGTGG
>JASFVN010000518.1:0-3035 GCA_050049805.1 Gemmatimonadota bacterium | reverse complement strand
CCGTAGCCGTCGGCGATGAGGCCCACCAGCCCCACTCCGGCCAGGGCGGTGCCAACCAGGAGGAACCCGATGCCCAATACGGGACGAAGCACGCCCGGCATTTCCCGTCCCCGTTCTTTCAGCACGTGAGCGATACGCTCGTTCACCCCGTGGATGAGGCCAGTGCCCGTCTCCACCAGGGTGCCGAAGAGGACCACTTGAAAGGCGATCTGGAAGCCCCGAGACCCCAAGAGCTCCAGGAGAAAGTTGGCGGGAACGTCCCGCTCCAGAATGGCGGGATACTGACTCACCATGGCCAGGAAGAAGAGGAGGGCGGGGATCATGGCGATGGGACCGGTAAGGGCTCCGGCCCATAGCGTTTCCTTCCTGGTCCGAAGGTGACGAACGGAAAAAAGCAAGGCCGGAACAAGGGCGATGTTGTAGGCCGCGTAGCGAACCCCGGCCACACCCCAGTCCCCGAGCTCCCCGGGAGAGCCGAGGATTCCTCCGATCTGGCCCCCGAATTCCTTGAAACACCAGAGGAAGAGCACGAGGAACGCCCCGTACAAAACGAAGGACCATCCGGCCATGATTCCCTCGATCCAGCGGCTGCCTCCCACAGCCATGGCACCCACGGCCACCATGATACCCACCACCCCCGACCAATACGGGAGGCCGAAGGTCTCCTCCAGGAGAGAGCCCGAGAAGGCGGCGATCACCGCGAGGATGAAGAGCATGAGGACCAGGTAGGCCCCCTCGTAGGCCAGCCAGCCGGGACCCAGGAGACCCTTGAGGAAGGTCCGGTAGTCGTAGGTGCCGCCCTGCCTCGCGAGCTCGTAGGTGACCATACACACAAGGCTCCACAGGAGGGTGGAGGTGGCCATGGCCAGGAGTCCGCCCCGGGGCCCCTCCATGAGAAAGAACTCCACCAGCTCTCGGCCCGACCCGTAGCCACCTGCGATGACCACCGACTGGAAGACGAAGCCCGGGATGAGAATGCGTCGGAGGGAAGGAAGCTGAGTCATGGGGCCTCTGGCGTGGAAGGGAATTCATGAATTCTTAGGGGATGGACCCGCCGTGGGGCAAGAACGGCAACAGGAACGACTGGACGCCGGGCGGGTGTAGGGTCATGATAGAGTTCCTACACATTCGAAAGAACCTCCCACCTGGAAAGGGATGATCCATGACCGACTCCTCCGGGGAGAGATCGGATCCAGCTGGGGGAGACGGGCCCCAGAAAGACTCCAGCGCCGGCCTGTGGGGTGGACGCTTCGACGAGAAGATGGCGGAGGAGATGATTCCCCTGAACCGGAGCCTGGGGGTCGATTACCGCTTGTGGCGTCAGGATATCCGTGGCAGCCAGGGCTGGACCCGGGCCCTGGTGGGGTCGGGCGTGCTCACCGACCAGGAAGGGGAGCGACTGCTCGACGGGTTGGACGCGGTAGCACGCCGTCTGGAGGTGGAGGACCACTCCGGTGCCCCGGACGAGGATGTCCATTCCCTGGTGGAGCGCCTGCTGGGAGAGGAGGTCGGTCCGCTGGCAGGGAAGCTCCACACGGGCCGATCCAGGAATGACCAGGTCGCCACCGACTTCCGCCTGTGGGGAATGGAGGCGGGCGAGGCCGTCGAGAGGGAGCTGACCGCACTCATGGGATCCTTGGTGGATCTGGCCCATGACGGTGTCGATGTGCTTCTCCCGGGATATACCCACCTTCAACAGGCACAGCCCATTCGAGGAGCTCACTGGGCCCTTTCCCACTTCTGGGCTCTCCATGAGGATAGGGAACGGCTCCGGCGGGCCGTCCAATCGACCTCGACTCTCCCCCTCGGCTCCGGCGCCCTTGCCGGGTGCCCGTTTCCCGTGGATCGCCACGGGCTGCGGGAAGATTTGGGTTTCGAAAACCTTTCCGAAAACAGCCTCCACGCGGTGGCGGACCGGGATTGGGCCGTGGAGCTGGCCTTTGCCGGAGCCCTTCTGGGCGTCCACCTCTCACGAATGGGGGAGGACCTCGTGCTCTTCTCCTCCAACGAGTTCGGCCTCCTCTCCCTCTCCGAGAGGTTCTGCACCGGGTCCAGCCTCATGCCTCAGAAGAGGAACCCGGATGTGGCGGAGTTGGTGCGGGGGAAGTCGGCCCGTCTGGTGGGGAATCTCGGGGGGCTGTTGACCCTATTGAAGGGGCTTCCCTCCGGATACAATCGGGACCTCCAGGAGGACAAGGAGTTCCTCTTCGAGACCGTCGACACGCTCCTAGTGGTGTTACCGGCCCTTTCTGGTGCTGTGGGGAGCGCCCGGTTCGAGGCCGATACCGCACGAGCCCGGCTCCTCCCCGAGTTGCTGGCCACGGACCTGGCCGACTACCTGGTCAGGAAGGGTGTTCCCTTTCGTGAGAGTCACGAGGTGGTAGGGGAGATCGTTCGGCGGGCCGAAGAGATGGAAATACCCATTTCCGATCTTCCCCTGGAAGCGTATCGGGAATTCCACACGGCTTTCGAAGCGGATGTGTCAGGAGTCTTTTCTTTTGAAGCCTCGGTGGATGCCCGTGATGTTGCAGGAGGCACGGCCCGGAGCAGCATCGAGGCCCAACTCACCCGTGCCGGCCAGATCCTCCCGGTCTGACGGGGATCCGCTACCGCCGGGTGTCACCGCGACCTCAGCCGGTCAGCCCCCCTTTCGGGGCTGGGCCTGCTACGCCGGGTCCGGTTGGTCAACCGCCTCCGCCAGGGACCGCCCCGCCGCCCCTACGAACGGTTTCAGACCCTCCATGAGATCCTTGAACCCCTGAAAATCCAGGCTCTGGTCCCCGTCGGACCAGGCCGTTTCCGGGTCGGGGTGGACCTCCACCAGCAGACCATCCGCTCCGGCGGCGATGGCGGCGTAGGAGAGGGCGTCCACCAGGTCCCGGCGGCCCGCGCCGTGGCTCGGGTCGGCGATCACCGGGAGGTGGGTCTCCTTCTTGAGGAGAGGGATGGCCGCCAGGTCGAATGTGTTTCGGGTGGCCGTTTCGAAGGTCCGGATACCGCGTTCGCAGAGCATCACATGAGTGTTCCCCTGGCCC
>JASFVN010000517.1:0-3046 GCA_050049805.1 Gemmatimonadota bacterium | reverse complement strand
ATGCCGGAGAGAGGCCCCACGGCTCAGCCATCACCTCCACGGCCTGAAACACCACGAAGGCCCCCGCCAGATATGCCAGCGCCCACTGCACGAGCTTTCGCTCTTTCAGGCGTTGGAGGAGGGAGGGTGTGGGCATGTCAGCGCCCTCCCCCCCACTGCCCCTCTAGCTCATCCAGCCAGTTGAAGGCCACCATGATCCTACTTCGGCCGTCCTCCCCCATCCGGCTGAGCATGAGAAACCGCTGGTCATCCACGTCCACATCGTAGACGGCGTATTCGGACGACCCCCACATTTCAATCGCCGGATCAATCGAAAACAAGATGGTTTGTGAACCGTCCTCGAGCCCGCCATCCTCCGATACGTTCACCGCGACAATCTCTCGGTCGAGGTTCATGTAGAAGAGCTCCTGCCCCGTTCGGCCCCAAACGGGCATCACTCCGCCAGACGAGGAGATCTGCTTCTTGAACGCTGCAAGGTCGGGAAAGGACCGGACGTAGATCTCGCTCTGTCCCGTCTCATTGGACACGTAGGCCAGCCAGCGCCCCCGGGGCGAGAGGGAAGCGGAACTCTGCCAGGAATCGGGATCTGCCATGGCCGTTACCAGGCTGTCACTGGCGAGGTGCCTCGCCACGATGTCCCGATCCTCTGCACCCGTACCTTGGCGCATCACCAGCCATTCCCCGTCGGCCGAGAGGAGGGCCTCGGCAACCGCACGCTCTTCGTCGGTGAGGAGCTGCGCCTCGGAGACCGCACCGTCTGCACGCGTGGTGAAAACGTTGAAGTCTGGGGAACTCATGGGCCGGTCGATGAAGGTCACAGAGCGCCCGTCCGGGGTCCAGCGAGGGCGGCCCTCCAGTCCAGGCTTGTTGGTGAGAATCGAGAAAGCCCCTTGGGGCCGGATCTGTTTGATCCAGAGGTCTAGGTTTTCCGTCCCATCCGGTGATCTCCCGGCGGCGACCTTCGAACCGTCCGGAGAAAGAGCAAAGCCACCATAATAGGGCCCGGGGTCGAAGGTCCACTCGGGATCAACGGGTTCGGTATTCCCCGCCCGGTCTACCCAGACTGGCAGAACCTCTGATCCTCCCTCCCCCACCGCTTGGTAGACGAGGACGCCGGAGGACACCGCGAACTGGGCATCACCGACTAGAAGCCCTTTCTCAAGGCCCTGAGCCACTGAAACCGGTGACCCGGTGATCTCCAGGCGGTCCAGATCGATGGGCGCCACTAGGAGCCTCCCCTGACGATCCGAGTACATCAGATATCTGGCTCCAACGAGATGAGGCTGGTCTGCTCCGCGGGTGAGTTCGATGGCCACGTCCTCGCCTGAGGAAAGCCTGTGGGCGTGCACCACGGGTTCCTGGACGCCCGTCATGGGTGCCATCAAGTAGGTAAGAACGTCACCGTCGGGGCTGAGGGAGGGAAAACCCGCGAACCAATCTTCAGGGGCATCAACGAGGGTCTCCGGGGAGCCACCGGCTGCCGGGATCCTTCTTATCTCATTCAAACCCCAACTCGTGTAGTAGATGAAGTCGTCTACACCCCAATGGAGTCCCCAGATCGCGGTATCGGGGAGGGTTCTCGGTCCGCTTCCGTCCAGTGCAACCACCCGAAGGGGAAAGGGCCCCCCCGGCCTGGCCCGATCCAGATATACCACATCCAGTCCATCGGGCGAAATGGCCGGGTTGAAGCCATTCTCGGTTCCAGGGACCGGCCCAGCGTTTGCATCTCGGAAGCTATATCGGAAGATTTCGCTGTTCCCCGAAGAATTCACCGCCATGTAGACAAGGAAGGAGCCATCTGGGGCCAAGGCGAGGTTACCCGGTCCAGCCACGGTAGGAAACTCGGAATCCAAAGCCAGGGTGACCCGGATCGGATCCTGAGAGGGTGTTGGCCGGAAAAGGGTCCATAGGGCAAAGGCCGTCACGATGACGGTGGCGGTCCCCAGGGCCAGGGCCACCCCTCTCCAGCGTGCCGCTTCGGGGCCAACTCCGGCCCCAGCTTCATATCCGTGTCGGAAGTTTTCATCATTCAGGGCGGCCGAAACCTCATCCCCCGAGGAAAACCGGTCGGCCGGAAGCCGCTCCAGGGCTTTCAGGAGCACCCCCTCTACGTTGGCCGGGATCGTGCGCCTGAGCTTCGTGGGTCGCGTCACCTCCCCCAGCAGAATCTTCCCAAGGATGGCCTGCGCCGAAGAGCCCGTGTGCGGTGGGTCCCCGGTGAGCATCTCGTACAGCACACACCCCAGCGAGTAGACATCGGACGCCGCCGTTGGCGTTTGGTCCCCCGCCGCTTGTTCGGGGCTCATATAGTAAGGGGTGCCGAGGCTGAGGCCCGTCTCGGTAAGCCTTCCTTCTCCCGCCGCACTGATGGCCAGGGCGATGCCGAAATCCGTCACCACCGGGTCCCCGGCCTGAAAGAGGATATTGGCTGGTTTGATGTCGCGGTGGATTACTCCTTGTTTGTGGGCATAGTCCAAGGCGTCGGCCACGTGTCCGGCGATGCGCACCGCCTCTTCCACTGGGAGCTGGCCGTCCCGGTCCAATCTCTGGCGTAGGCTCTCCCCCTCGACATAGGGCATGACGTAGAAGAGGAAACCATCGGCTTCACCGGAGTCAAAGAGCGGAAGGATGTGAGGGTGGGCCAGGTTGGCGGTGAGTCGGATCTCGGCCAGGAACCGCTCGGTTCCCACCACGGCGGCCAACTCGGGCTTCAGGACTTTCACGGCCACCTTCCGGTCGTGCTTCAGGTCCTGGGCCAGGTAGACCGTGGCCATGCCGCCCGATCCGATCTCAGACTCTATGGCGTAGCGGTCAGCGAGTGCGGCCGTCAGGCGTTCCTCGTGTTCCATGTCGGATGATCCGGTGAGAGTAGCCTGCCCTACCCAGCCCAGTCAGCCACCAGTGGATACGATGCGCTGTGGATAAGGTGGGGGCAAGGAAAGAGGGAGATCCCGGGGCAGCGGGTCCATACCAGTGGACTACCTCAACTCAAGATAGGAGCCGTTTGATTAGAGTGAAATCCGGGCGGTATTGGCTGGTTGTCAAC
>JASFVN010000212.1:0-7960 GCA_050049805.1 Gemmatimonadota bacterium | reverse complement strand
TAGCGGACTTCGAGAAGAGTGAGACCAAAGGAATCTGTGGTTGGGACGAGTGATGTGCCCCCTACTCAGAGTTCAACGCCGCAACCGGATCCACAGCGGCGGCCCGCCGAGCTGGGAAATACGCAGCGCCCACCGCCGTCCCTCCTAGAAACACGAAGGCCGCCACCGCAACCCGTGGGTCCAGGGTCTCCACGCCGTACATGAAACTCGCGGCGAACCGCATCCCGCCAAAGGCCAAGGCCAGCCCCCCCAGAAGCCCAACGCTGCACGGAAGGGCCACCCCTCGGAGTGCATTTAACAGGATGACTCCGCCCGGGGCACCCAGGGCAATGCGAACTCCGAACTCCCGAGTCCGCTGGGCCATGGAGAAGGCCACAACCCCATACACACCCAGGACCGCCAGGGCCAGGGCTAGCCCGGAGAAGATCCAGAGGAGCCGGGAGAGGACCACCGGCCTCCAGTAGCTGCGGAAGAGGACCTCCTCCATCGTCAGGACTCCGGAGACAGGGGCCCCGGGGTCCACGTCGTGAATCGTCTGCCGCAGCGAGGCAACCACGGATCCGGGATCACCGGAGGTTCGGACCACCAGGTACTCGCGCCAGTAGGGGAAGTGGCGGAAGGGCTCGTATATCCCCAACTCCACCGGCCGGTCCAAACCGAAATGCCGCACATCCGCCGCTACGCCCACCACCTCCATCCAAGGGAAATCCGACTCAGGGCGGCCGTACTTGATACGCTTACCCAGTGGGTTTTCGTCGGGCCAGTGCCATCGGGAGAAGCTCTCGTTGACGATGACCACCGGCACTGTCCCTTCGGCACCATCTCTCTCCCGGAAGTCCCGACCTCTTATGAGCCGGATTCCCATGGTCTCGAAGTAACCTGGTTGTACCGTCTTGTTGATCACCCAGGGCTCTTGGCCTGGAGGCAGAGCCACCGTCCCTTCGGCATAGATGGAGGTACCGGCTGCCGCCCCGCCAATGGGCAGGTTCGAGACCACTGCAGCGCTACGAACAACGGGAAGCGCACTAGTGCGGTCCCGGATCTCGTCGAAAGCGGTGCGCTGACGGTCAGGGTCCTCCCGGAAAGGTTTTGAAAGGGAAATTTGCATGGTCAGGAGGTTCTCCGGGGTCAGGCCCGAGGAGACCTGGTAAAGGTGGTCCAGGCTCATGGCCATCATTCCTGCGCCGATGAGGACGACAAGAGCCAAACCCGTCTGGACGGCCATGAGAACGGGCCGGAGGCACTTGGCCTTCCGTACGGAACCACCCTCCTCTCCCCCGACCCGGAGAGCCGCGAACAGGTCCAGTCGTGTGGACTGGTGCGCTGGCGCCAAACCGACCAGGAATGCGGTGCCCAAGGTCACAGCAAACAGAATGGCAAGTACAGGAGCGTCCACCTCGAAACCGAGGTAGTAGGGGTAGGCCTCCGGGAGGAAGGAGAGGTAAAGGTTCCTCCCGAGGATCCCGAGGAGCGTCCCAAGCGCCCCAGCGGCCAAGGAAAGGAGGAAGCTCTCTGCCAATAGCTGCCGGAAAACCCGAGAACGCCCTGCTCCCAACGCAGTCCGGACCACCATCTCCGCCTCCCGAGCGGTGCCTTGAGCCAGGAGGAGGTTAGCCACGTTCGCCGCCGCCAGGAGGAGAACGAAGCCCGCCACCAGAAGGAAGAGGGTCGCCGGGGTTTTCATCCCCCAGAGGAAGTCCTCTTCCAGACTCCGGACTGCGATCTCTCGCTGGGCGTTGGCCTCTGGGTAGGCCTCTTGCATTAGGGCCGAGATTCGGGCCATGTCGTCCTGAGCGGCCTCCAGCGTCACACTTTCCCGGAGGCGGCCCAGAACGGCTGTGAGGCTTCCCGTGTTTGGGGTCACACTGGTTCGCAAGGGAACCCAGAAAGAGGCTTCGTCAGGAAAGGCGAAGCCCCGAGGCATTACGCCGATAACGACATGAGGAGCGCCGTCAAGAAGAACGGTCGAACCCACAATCTCCTGGCGGCCACCGAAACGGCCTAACCATAGACGCTCGCTGAGGATCAGGGTTGGCGGTGCCGCCGGTCCATCGTCTTCGAGCGTGAACCCCCGCCCCACCTGTGGCTGCACTCCTAGGATCCCAAAGAGATCGTGGGAAACCCGGGTTCCGTCCAGGATCTCTGGCTCCTCGTTCCCCGTGAAAGTGCGTTGGATCGTGACGTACGCCCCCAACCCCGCAAAGGCCGAAGCGTTCTCGCGCCAGCCCTCGAAATCGGCATGACTGGGCGAGGCTCGCGTGAAACCTGGCGCCGTCTCGAAGAGGACTGTGAGACGATCCGGCTCCGTGAAGGGGAGAGGCCGCACGACGATGCCGAAGAAGAAGGAGAAAACGCCAGCGGTGGCGCCCATCCCCAGGCCCAAGCAGAGGATGACGGCCAGGCTGAAGCCCGGGGCCCGGGCCAGGCGTCGAAACCCGTAGCGAAGATCCAGGCCCAGGTCCTCAAGCACCCGGAAAGCTCTCATGGACCTTACCTGCTCCTTGTACCTCTCCACACCCCCAAACGCCACGGCTGCCATCCGCCGCGCCTCCTTGGGGCTCATGCCCTCCCGCAGGTACTTCTCCGTCTCCATCTCAAGGTGGAAGGCCAGCTCCTCGTCCAGTTCACGTTCCACCGCTTCCTTGCGCACCAACGCCCGGATGCGCTTCCACCAACGCTTCGTCCAACCCATGACTCGCCCCCAACATCAGGTGGTTTCGAGTATCAGTTCGACCATGTCCACGTACCGTCTCCAGCTCTCCGCTTCCATGCCCAGGGCCCCACAGCCAGCCGGGGTGAGTTCGTAGTGCTTGGCCCGGCGGTTTTGGTCGGTTGTCTTCCACTCGCTGTCGATCCAGCCCTTTTCCTCCAGCCGCTGCAGGGCTGGATAGAGGGAACCTTGCCCCACCCTAAGTGACTCCCTGGAGAGCTGTTCCAGGCGCTGGGCAATAGCCCAACCGTGCATGGGCTGAAGAGAGAGCGCTTTCAGAATGAGGAGGTCGAGGGTGCCTCGTAGCACGTCTTGCGAGGAGGGGGGCGGGCTGGATTGGTGCGGGGACATGAGGCATCTGGTTCAGTGTTGTCGAAATTCGACACAAGATAGATGAGGGTATTATCGGAAGTCAACAATAGGGGTTTGAGCCAGTAAACCGGGGGAGATCGCCGGCGGGTTACCGAATCTCCATCCCTTGGTGGGGTACGGAGCCCTCACCCCTTCCCCCCCTCATCCCCAAACCCTCCCCCTCATTTCCAGGACACCTTGGCCTGAGTGAGCCCACCAGAACCTCCGGGCCTCCGCGGGTCCCTACTCGGGTTCTCCGCGCAGTATACCAGGTAGCAGGCGTAGCAGATTTTGTTGTGGGTCACTGAAGCCCCTTCTTCGGCTGGAATGAAGCGGACCTCGTACCTCTGCATGAGGTGCTTGCACCGATGGCACTTCCAGAGGTAGTTCCAGTCCACGGAGAGGGTCATCATCTCATTCCAACGCTGATACCCCACCTCCTGGATCGTTTCTCTGCGGAGGGTCTCGATGTCCTCCGGGAGACCTCCGAGCTGTGGGCGCTACTGGATGGGCCTTAGCCCGCTTCGCGGGCTCGGCCGTCTCGCGGGTCAGCCAAAAGAAGACCGAGCGACCTCCGAAGCCGCTCGGCTCGAACCAGTGATGGGCGCTGACGGAGTCGAACCGCCGACCTCCTGCTTGTAAGGCAGGCGCTCTAAACCAACTGAGCTAAGCGCCCTGGATTGACTCTGAATAAGATAGCTCCCTTTTCGGGAAGCCTCCATCCCGCCTCCCCTCCAACGCCACGGCCGCCACTCCGAGGAGGAGATCATCCAATTCATCGTCCACAACCCTGCGAAGGTACACGGTCTCCTCCATACAATCATCAAGCCGACATCACGACCATATGACAGTCGACATTAGGACCACATGCAACACGACGTCTGGACCACTTCATTGCGGACACCACGACCATGGAGATAGAAGGGAGAGATCCGGGTGGGGCCCATGGCTCCATCCCCGTCACTCACAAGGAGGCCCGGCCAGATGTCTCGGCCGCCCGCTCCCTGAGGTCTGCCCCGATTCGTCGCACAACCTCTGACGGCACGCTTTGATCCTTGGCGAATTCTGGCCACCGAGCTACAGCAGCGCGGACCTCCGCAATGATGCGGGATGGAGCCCTGATTCCGAATTCCTCGCCTACCTCCACCAAATCAGCGTGCATGATCCCAGAACGCTTATCCGCCACACGCATCTGGCGGATCGCCGTCCAGCCTCCGCCCTTCGCATAGGTCAGATCGTAGGCCGGTGTCAGCGACCAATCCCCTGCCTTGTCCATGTGAAAGGAGAGGTTCTTCACGTGGTCGTCCTGGTTGATCGCCAGGACGTTGAACACCATCCGCCGAAAGCCTTCGATGACGGAAGCAGGAGGAAGGCCGAGTTTCAGCATCGTGCGAAGGTACTCTTCATAGCTGCTGGCACCCGGATCGTTGTAGTCTAGGTGCAGTAGACCTCCGAGGGTGTGCTGATGGAGCGGCACCCCCAAAAGGCGGTCGAAGCGGGGAATTATCAGATGCGCGTGGCCGGTTCTGGTCTCGATGATGGCCACATCGACGACATCGAGGCCAGCGACCTCGGCCATCCGGGCGTACGCGGCCTCGATCCGGTTGTAGGGCTCCGGCTCGCCGAGAATGCCCTCCGTAGAATCCTCCCCCACACCGTCGAACTTGAGAAGGGACGGGCAATCACCGGGCTGGGCTTCAGCGAAACCGGACCGGATCTCCCCGCTGGTCGGATTGTAGAGAACCACCGCCTTCGGCCGCACACCGCCGGCAGACGACCCGATTCGGTAGATCTCCGGGATGGTCACGTCGGTGTCACCCGCGAGGATACGCCTGGCGTCCGCAACCAGGTCGGCGATCTCCAAAGCCTCCGCTTCCGCTCCTCGGATGGGCAGATCTGCGGAAGGATGGAACTCCAGGGCCCCGATGGTACGATGGCCCACGTACAGGAGGTGCTGAACGGGAGAAAAGGCCTTCTCCACTTCACCGCGGGATGTGAAATAGGCTCGGATCACCGTCTGCCCGAAGGCATCCGGCAGGGCGTCCGCCAGAAGCCCAGGGAGGCCCCTGAATGCCGGCTTCCGGCTGAGCTCATCGAACCGGACGGGCCCCCGGGTGGAGAGCGGGAGATGAATGGGGGAAACCTCCAGGCCCGAAACACGGAATTCCGGGGCGTATTCAAAGACGATTTGCCCGCCCTCCAACTCGGCTACACCACCCAAGGTCTTACCCCAGAGGCGGACCTCGGCGAACGCCCGCACCTCATCCACTGGATCTTACCTGCCCCCGCGGATCAGAGCCATGGGGCTAACTTCCGGCTCGGGGATGAACGCGTCCAGAGAAGCCAGGCGGCCGTAGACCCGAAGAAGGCGAACCACCGTGAGAAGGGTGGGATTCTCCCCCCGCTCCGCCCGGGACACGGTCGTGCGATTCAGGCCTGCCCGGGCTGCTGCCGCCTCTTGATTCATGTCCACACTGTCCCGGACCCAGGCCAACCGACGCCCTAACTCGGCCAGAATCTCCGGGTCTGTTCGCTCTGCGAGGCGTTTATTCATCAAGAAGACTCCTGGATAACAAGATGTCGACTATATCCAACATATACATCTCCCTGCGCCGAACAAGTCTTTTCTTGATGGATAAAGAGATCAAAAGGTCAGAAAGAGGAGTAAACGATGGATAAATACGTCAGAAGGCGCGGATCGAACGAAGTGAGGAACAAGAAGCGGGGCCGCGTGACATCCCGCGGCCTGGACAGGGCCAGGGCCTCCGCAGTCCCCTTCGGGGGTATCCAACGCGGCCCGGCGCGGATCGAACGAAGTGAGGAACAAGATGCGGGGCCGCGTTGGCTAAGCGAGCCCCGAAGGAGTTCGAAACTAGGAGGCGAGCGTCCCCCGAGGGGACTGCGGAGGTGCTGGACCCAAGAACAGGCCGCAGTGACTAGGCAAGCCCCTGGCTCAGACCCCTGCCCTCCTCAGCGTCGCCTTCACCCGTACCATGAACCCCCGAGGGTCGAAAGGCTTCCGGATGTAGTCGTCGGCCCCCTCCTCCATCAAGGTCAACTCCATCTCCGGATCTTTCGACCCCGTGAGGATGATCACCGGAAGACCCACGGTCGTGATGCTTCCCCGGACTTCCCTGAGCACTTCCTGCCCCGTCATGCGAGGCATGGCCAGGTCCAGCACCATCAAGCTGAAAGCGTCTCCGCTCTGGAGAGCCTCCATGGCATCCAAGCCGTCCACCGCCTCCACCACCCGATGCCCCTCGCTCTCCAGGAGAGCCCTGGCGATGGTCCGGTTCGCACCGTCGTCATCCACCAGCAGGATGGCAGGAGGCCGATCCATATCGTCCTTGGGTGCCGAACCCGCACCCGTTCTACCCGCCGCCTGAGCCTCACCAACACTCGCCGAATCGCCTTTCACGTCACCCAGGACCCGCTCCAGCTCCTGCAAGGTGGTCTCTCCGGCCTTCACCCGAGCCACACCCGCGTCCCGAAGCGACCGGCACCCCTCGGCCCGAGCGGCCTTCTGAAGCTCGGCGGCGGAGGCGCCCGCGAAGATGAGGTCCTTGATGCGGGGCGTGATGGTCACCACCTCCACGAGGGGCAACCGGCCACGGTAGCCCGTCTGCCCGCAGCCACCGCAGCCCACCGGCCGGACCACCGGCTCGACGCCGTACTCTTTCGCAAGAATCGCTTCGGCTTCGGTCAGATCTCCCTCCACCGGCTCACTGCAGAGGGGGCAGATGCGCCGCACCAGCCGCTGGGCCAGAGCGCCGCGGAGCGTCTCCGCCAGGGTAGGCCGATCCAGTCCCATGTCCACGAAACGTCCGATGGTGCCTACCGCGTCGTTGGTGTGGAGGGTCGAGAGGACCAGGTGACCGGTAAGGGAAGCCTGGGCGGCGATCTGAGCCGTTTCCAGGTCCCGGATCTCTCCCACGAACACAACGTCGGGATCCTGCCGCAGGATGGCCCGGAGAGCGGTGGCGAAGGTCACGCCCTGTTTCGTCTCCACCTGGATCTGGGTGAGGCCGGGAAGCTCGTACTCCACCGGGTCCTCTACGGTCATGATGTTGATGTCTTCTTGGTGGATGTGCTGGAGGGCCGCGTAGAGGGAGGTGGTCTTGCCGGAGCCCGTGGGTCCAGTGACGACCACGATCCCCTCCCGGTGGGTGAGAAGATGCCGGAAGTTCGAGAGCTCCGGTTCCTGGAAGCCCACCTCCTCCAGCGTCTTGGCCTCCTCCGAGTCCAAGATCCGGATAACCATCTTCTCGGCGTTTCGGGTCGGAACCGTAGAGATCCGGAGATCCACTTTTTTGCTACCGAAGCCGACCTTGGCCCGGCCGTCCTGGGGCCGGAGTCGATCGGCGATGTCCAGCTTGGCCATGATCTTGATTCGGGACACCACTCGGGTCAGAACCGAGAGCGGCATGTTCCCGGAGTTCCGCAAGACACCGTCGATCCGATACCGGATGACCCCCCCGTGGGCCATGGGCTGCAGGTGGATATCGCTGGCGCCGCTTTCAACCGCCTCTTTGAGGATCACATTTGTCAGGTTCACCAGCGGGCCGGTGGCCGCATCGTCCAGGGCCGGCGCCGGCTCGTCTTCGTCCTCGATGAGCTGGATGTCGTCGAGGCTGTCCTTGATTCCAGGCTGGACCTGAAAGAGGATCCGGGCAACGTCCCGGTCGGGTGAATACTGAGCCAGGATCGCATCACTTAGCTCCTGGTGGGACGCCACGACCAGGGAGATTCCCCTCCCAGAGGCGAAGCCCGCGGCCTGTTCGGCCTCGAGGTTGGTGGGATCCGCCGTTGCCACCACCAGCCGTCGGTAGTCCTCCCGTAAGGGCAGGAGGGTGTACTCGTGGGCCAGTGACTCCGGCACCAACTTGAGAGCCTTGCTCT
>JASFVN010000516.1:0-3052 GCA_050049805.1 Gemmatimonadota bacterium | reverse complement strand
CAATCATAACAACATTTTAGAGGAATGGAGCCAGGGGGGCTCGAACCCCCGACCTCTGGCTTGCAAAGAGAGTTCCCAGGGGGCCAAATGCGGCGGATTCCGCCGCTTTCCGGGACACATTCGGGACACAGTGCTGGATAGCTCAGGCAGAACGGTCAGTGCTCTACGTCGTCGGCGTATTCCTCAAGCAGCGCCTGGAAACGGGGATGGTCGCGGAGGGGGTCCCAGACGGGGTCGATCTCCAGGAAGTGAACGGTGAGCCAGGATGGGGGTGGGAGCATCTGCTCCAGGAGGTCGATGGCCTCGCCATAGTCACCGAACCGGGTCAGGATTCTCGCCAGCATGCTGCACAGATCGTCTCCGCGAAAGGCCAGACTCGGACACGTCCCGTCAGTTGCGAACTGCCGGATCCCCGTGCGGGCCGTTTCTAGAGCGGCCTCCTTTTCGCCCACCTCCATGAAGACCAAGGCCTGGGCCGCAGTCAACAGGGGTTCGGTGTTATCTCGTTCATGGGGGAGATGCACCCTCAGCGAATCCCAGAGGATTCGAGCCTTCTCTGCCGAACCCACCTCCGATTCGTGAAGAGCACTCTTGATGCAATACCAGAACCCAACTTGATCGGGATCGGAACAGGACAAATCCCCACTCCGTTCCAGGTAATCCTGTGCAAAGAGGTCGATGACGATCCGGCGTTCCTCCGGATCCATGATCCGCAGGATCGTGCCGGTGCCGGCAATTGTCACAAACTGGTTGTACGGAAAAGTCGCCTTGGCTCTTCGGCCATCCGAGATCGCAGCCCGCGCTCGATCCAATTCCCCCCGGGCCAGATGGATTCGGGCCTGGTAGTAGAAGGGGACGAACTGTGGCCTTTCAAGCAGGGCGATCTCTCTGTCGATGGCAGCGAGGGCCTCGTCGTAGCGATGGAGCCATTGGAGGAGTTTCCCACGGAGTCGGGGAAGAAGCGGGTCGAGGGGATCCAGCCTTTCGGCCCTCTCATAGGTCTCGATCGCCCCCTCGTAATCTCCGGTTGCGATCCGCCGGTCAGCCTGGCGGCGGAGGACTTCGGAGTTGTCCGGCGCGATCCGAGCGGCCAACTCAAGCTGTCGATCCGCCTCTTCCTCGTTTCCGATTCGAGAGTAACACCTCTGCAAGGCGATCCTGGCCTCGAAGATCTCACCAGCCAAGGCCAACGCCCTCTCGGCAGCCCGTCGGCCCAGGTTCCAGTTCCCGCCTAGATCTGAGCCACGACAAAGAGAATGAGCCAGGGCGGCATGAGCCAGGGCAAAGCCAGGATCCAGGGCCACGGCTTCGGCAAGAAAGTCGGTGGAGGGGAAGGCCGAAGAGTAGGCCGCCGTCAGACGTTCGGCAAAAAAGGCCTCCTTCCCCCGCATGTAGGCTTCGAAGGCTTCGAGGTCGGCGGTGGGGACCGCTTCGAGCCATGCCTTGTCCTCAGGGGAGATAGCGACCCTCAGGTCCGAAGCGATTCGTTGCACCATCTCAGCCTGAAGACGGACGTAACTCTCGGGTGAATAGGACGCCGAGTAGGTCTCCGCCCATCGGTGGACGTCCGTAGCCCCTTCGCTTAGTTGGAGGGTGATCCATACGGAATCGGCGGCGATCCGTACACTTCCTTCAACGAGGTAGTCCGCACCGAGCTCGGCTGCGATCTGCCGGATGGATTGGCGGTTGGCCGGCTCACGGTACCTCTCAACAGAGGTCCTGGAGATGACAGCCAGGGTGGGAATCCGTTGAAGCTTGGTAATGAGATCGTCCTGGACCCCACCGGCGAAGAAGTCGTCTTCGGAGTTCGGGCTCAGATTGTCCAAGGGAAGCACAGCGAGACTGAGCCGCCGCACCCGCCCTCCCACTCGGACCTGAAGTAGTTGGCTCGCTACTACCGCAATCATCACCAGGGCTGCGATCCCCACGACAACACGCAGGAGCTTCGAGAACGACCTTCTTTCCGCTTGGGGTGAAGCATCGGTCAAGGTCAATGCCGCCGTCATCTCGCCCATCGGACGGACCCCGCCCGCCGGCAACCTCTCAGTAGCTTTGAGGCTTCCGGGAAGGCATCCTTCCTCAGCGCCACCAGTTATGTCTGGAACTGGGCTCTGCTGCAGGGTGGGGGCCTGTGGCGCTTCCGATCCGATCCCCTGAGGGTTCTCCTCTCCGGCCCGGATTGCTCCCGCTACCTCCATGGTCGCTGGGGACGGCTCCAGCTCGAGCTCCCTCTTCAATACATCGCAGTAGCTCTCGAAGAAGCTTAGCGCCGCTGCCCGATCCCCTGCGCATGCAAGGGCACTCATGAATTCTCGCGCCGGGGACTCGTCTGCACAGACCAGTCCGAGGGCCTTTTCGGCAGTCCGTCTGGCCTCCACCAGGGCGCCGCGCTTAACCTGCTCCCGGGCCAACGACCACGCCGCATGGGCCGCCGCCTCTCTCAACCGCAGCCGTTCTTCCTCCACCCATTCCTCGAAACCCCACGCGCTCCCAACGTGAAACCCCCGCAGGAAATCCCCCTTGTAGAGGTCCAGCGCATTGGTCCACCGGCCAGCCCGTAATGCCGCGTCGAAGGCCTCCACATCGGACTGAAGAGTACCAGGCACCAATCCGATCTGCTCCGAACCACGGCCGAGGAAGGCGTCGTCTGCAAGCCAATGGCGGAGGTAGGTGAGACTCTGCGACAACGCGTTCCGAGCATGCGTCTCGTCGCGCTCCGGCCAGAAGAGAGTGAGAAGCGTGTCCCGTCGGTGAGGTCCCGGCTCGACCGCGAGGTAAACCAGCAGGCCTAGCCGCTTCGGCTGTGAAAGGACTCCGGAGACCTCCTCCCCCTCAGTACCGAGGAGATCGATCCAGCCGAGAGTGTGGAGCTCCAGCATCTCCACCCTTCCTGAGGTGGAATGGCGGAAGGACGGGTATTCCCTCCAGCCATACTCCAATGGGACACCTGATAATCGCCAACCACGACCACACTGGTCAAGCGAATAGAGAAGGCTCGGTCTTCGCCGCGTCTGATCTCGGAGGTCAGATCGAGGTCACCGGTACTTCTTAG
>JASFVN010000008.1:0-42407 GCA_050049805.1 Gemmatimonadota bacterium | reverse complement strand
ACCCGGAGGCCACCCTCCCGGTGGTGATTCCGGGAGGTTAGGGGGAGCTGGCTGCCGGCCTTAAACGGGGTCTCAACGGAAGGAAACGACATGAGGCCGCCCAGGAATCCTTCCCCGGCGACCTGGGACTCAGAGCCGATCCGCACCTACTTTCGGCTGTCATCCAACTCCCGGAGTTTTCTCAGGATGCCCAGAGGGCTCTCTCCTTTGGCCATGTTCACGATCGTGTCCAGCTTGGCTTGATCGTGCTCGAATTTCTTCTTCAGCCGGGCCTGGTACGCTTCCTTCAGGATGTCGATGAGCTTGTCCAGTTCGTACGGCTTCGGGAGGTAGGAATAGGCTCCAAGCTTCGTGAGCTCCACCGCGCTTTCCAGGGACCCGTGACCAGTAAGGATAATGGCCTCGAGAAAGTCGTGTTCATCCTTGAGGACCCTCATGACCTCCCCACCGTCCATCCCCGGCATCCTCAGGTCCAGAAGGGCGAGGTCGAATTTTCCGGTACGAGCCAGCTTGATTGCGTCCTCACCATTTTCGGCCGTGCGGACGTCGAACCCCCGTTTCGAGAGCCGGGTGGCGATGGCCTGGAGGAACCGAGTCTCGTCGTCCACCACCAGGAGTTTGATGAGTTTTTCCACCTTGGTCTCCTTGCCGGCGGGCTAGACTGGAGGAAATCCCAGCCAGCCCCAGTATCCAAGAATCGTCCATCCCCACAGCACGGCGAAGCTGATGAGGAGGACGAAGAAGCCGTGTTTGAAGAAATCCCCGAGGGTCACGAGTTGCTCCCCCGTGGATGGATCTTTGGCCATGGCGTAGGCCAGTGCGTTGGAGGGGGTGCCGATGATGAGCATGTGAGCGAAGGAGGAGGCGAAGGCCGTGGCGAACCCCACCATCCAGGGATGGACCGAGGCTACGGTGGCCATGGGTACCGTCACGGGCCCGATGGCCGCCACGGTGGCTCCGTCGCTCATGAAGTTGGTGGCCAAGCCCGTGAAAAGGCTCGAGGCGATGGCCAGGCCCGAACCACCACGCATGAAATCCGGGAGGGCCGAGACGAAGGCGTCGGCGAGAAAGACGGCGGCTCCGGTGGAGGCGAGACCGGCGCCAATGGCCGTAGCCCCGGCGTAGAGAAACACGACCTCCCAGTGGATACTCTGCATGTCCTTCCAGGGGAGGATCCGGAACACGTTCAGTACCACCAGGCCAAGGAGGACCGGGCCGCCCATGCCCAGGGATCCGCTCTCCGTGATCCAGAGGAACACCACCAGAGCCAGGACCGCCCCTGTCACCCACTCCGATCGGGTCATGGGCCCAATCTTCTCCGCGGCCTTTCGGACCTCGGCGGATACGTTCAGGTGCGGGACCTTCACTTTCCGGCGGAGGGCCAGGAGGAAGTACAGCCCGACTGCGGCGGACATTACCGGAACCATGGGTAGGCCGTACATGACCCACTGGCCGAAAGTGGGAGCGACCCCGTAGTCGGCAAGGATCCCCACCATGATGGCGTTCCGTCCTCCCGCGGCCGGCGAGCCCGGGCCCCCGGAGTTCGCTGCGTAGCAAAGGGCCAGGGCCATGAGGACCATGAGGTTCCGGTCCCGTTTCAGATGGCTGGACCTGAGGGCGTTCATGTACACCATGACGAACAAGGGCATGGTGAACGCGACCAGGGCATGCTCCGAAAGGAAGGAGCAGGACATGGAGAGGAGCGGGAGGAATACCAGGAGGAATAGAGTCAGATTCTTCGCCGGTGCGAGGAGGAGAAGCCCGATTCGCCGGTCCAACCCCGTCTTCGTCATGGCCTTGGAGAGGGCCAGCACGCCGAAGATGAAGAAGACCGCGTCCTTGGCAAAGGACTGGGCCACGCCGTCGAGCTTGAAGATCCCAAAGAAATAAAGGGATACGGCGATGAAGAGGGTGGTCACAGCCACCGGGATCGCACCGGTCGCCCAGAAGAGCGCCGCCACCATCAGGGTGGCCAACATGACCATGGCCCGGCGGGCCACGGCCTCCGGCTCCAGAGCGACCTTCACCGGCGTCCCGCCCTCCCCGACCTCCTCCCCTTCCAACTTGTACTTCCGGCTATAGAACCCGGCGATCGTCTGCCCTGGAGCCATCTCCCGGTAGGAGGCGTACCCCATGATGGGATCCGGCGCCTCTGCCGTCACCTCGACGGGATTCTTCTCGAAGCCCACGAGTTCCACGAGTCGTGCGGGGGGTGAGGGGATTACCATGACGAGGAAAATGGCGAGGCCCAGGAGGATGAAGAGGGGCCGAGAATTGTGGCTTCCGAGGAACCAACGCAGGGAGGATCCGTCACCGGAGGGACGGTGGGCGATCTCGTGCCGGGCCTTCGCGAAAACCACCGCCTCCTTCGCCTCCTCCAGAACCTCGCTCAGCTCCTCCATGTCACAGGGTTTCTGGAGATACTTGAAGGCTTCCAGGCGGCCGGCGTCTTTGGCCGAATCGAGGCTTCCGTGACCGGTGAGCATTATGGCCTGAACGGCCGGATTGAAAGCCCGCATCTCGGCCAGAGTCTGGATGCCGTCCATGTCGGGCATCTTGAGGTCCAGGATGGCGATGTCGATCTCCTGGTCCATCCGGACCTGCCGCACGGCTTCCTCTCCGTTGTCCACATCCACCACGTCCCAGCCTCGGGAGCGAAGGCGTCGTGCGAGGGAGGTGCGAAAGCGATCCTCGTCGTCTACGAGAAGAACCTTGGCCATGGTCTCGTCTCAGTCTGTTTCTGAGGGTCGGGGGGATTCGAGGATCTGTCCCACAAGCTCGTCGAAAAGGTCGGACAGCCGCAGAATTCCAATGGTCTTTCCTCCCCGGGTCACCAGGAGAGACAGGGTCTGGTGGCGCAGGAAGCCGGAGACGGAATCAGACAGGGAAGCGTTCTCGTCGATACTCGCGGTGGTGGGGGTGTAGACGTCTCCCACCTGGACGTTTCGGACCCGCTCACGCAAGTCGATGAAATCCGCCGTAAGGAGGTCCAGCGTTCTCATGGAGGATTCCCGAAGGTCGTCCCCGACGCCGGCCCGCTCCAGAATCGACACGGCCCCCATTGCCTTCCTTTCAGGCAGCAGAGCTCGCAGGAAAGCGAACTGATGGACCTTTCCAACGACGTCCCCCTTCTTGTCCCTGACCAGGATGGCCCGATGGGGCTGTCGCCCTGGTGGGAGTTTCTCCTGGGATTCCTCCAGGGCCTTCAGCGCATCGAAAATGGTCTTTTCCTGATCGACCACTGCATAGTCTGCCAGGGGAAGCATCAGGTCACGTACTCGTTTGACCATAGCCTACTCCTCGGACCGATGAGTAAGGGAGGAAAGATTTTCGAGGCGGCGCCGTGCCGGAGGGGGCTCGCCGCCGGCAGCCATGGGAAGTTCTATGGTGAAGACGCTGCCCTTCCCCAAGGCGCTTTCCACGTAGAAATCCCCGCCGAGGTCCCGGATGATGGTGTAACTCACGCTCAGGCCCAGACCCGTCCCTTTTCCAGGGTCCTTCGTCGTGAAGAAAGGCATGAAGACCTTTTCCACGTGGTCGGGAGGCATGCCGTGGCCCGTATCGCGGATGGAGATTCCCACCCGCTCGTTCCGGAGGGAGGTGGTTACTGTCAACCTTCCTCCGCCGGGCATCGCGTCTATGGCATTCTTGACCAAATTCACCAGGACCTGGATTAGCTGGTTTCGATCCGTGGCGATCTCCGTCACGGCCGGGTCGAAGCGCCTTTCCAGGAGGACGTTGGAGATGGCCAGCTCGTTCCCCATCATGGTGTCCAGGACCTCGTCCAGGATGCCGTGGAGATCCTGGGCCTCGACCTTCACCTCGGTCTGGCGCACGAAGGTAAGGAGCTTTCGGGTGATATCCCTGCACCGAAACACGGCGTCGTGGATGGCGTCGAGGTGATCTTGGAGGTCTACCGGCTCGTCGTCCTCTTCCGCCAGCTCCGGATCCAGGGAATCCTTCAGAACTCCGACCTCCTCGGCGATGACCGCCAGAGGGTTATTGATCTCGTGGGCAATTCCCCCCGCCAGCTCTCCCACCGACGCCAGCTTGGCGGCCTGGACCAGCTGCCCGGAAAGCTCGGCCTCGTGCTGCTCGGTGGCCATCTGGGCTCCCACCACCTGCCGGGTGCGAAACAGGATGACCACCCCCACGATGAGGAATAGACCGAGGGTGACCACCGCGGAAATGTCGGGAAAGGGGAGAATCCTCCCGCCAGCCCCGGGCGTGGCGTCGATAACCACCAGAGCCCACAGCGTCTCGTTCAACCTCGCATAGGCATAGTCGGGCACGCCGGAAGCATGGCTCCCGGGAACGAATCCCCGCCCCGGCGACCGGGGGGGAACGAATGCGGAAGGCCGTAGAGCCTCTCCCACGGTGGCCGTGGCGACCTGCAGGACTCCCTCGTCGTTCACGATGGCCGCGTGGACTTCGCTGGCGCCTTCCAGAGTGCTGAGATATCCGGATAGCCGCTCCGGGGAGAGGGTGGAGCGGAGAATCCGGAGGTTCTCTCCCTCTCCCCTTCGAACGGCGATGGTGAAGTGGGGTTGCCCCCGGAATCCCAGGTAGATCTCGGTGATCACCCGGTTTCCGCCGAGTTCCGTCAGATTCCTGTACCAGTCCTCGTTGCTGTAGTCCACAGAGTCGGAGAAGGCCACGGGGCCAGCGTAGTGGGTCAGAAGGCCAGCCCGGTTTACCACCCCCAGGTCCACGAAGGCGGGGCTCGTGGATTGGAGAGCCCTGAGGAGATCGGGGAGGTCCCGATCCAGGTCGAAGGTGTTGAAGCGCGGGTCGTCGATGACGTTGGCCAAGTTCACCAGCCTCTCCCGAAGAAAGAGATCGAAGGTGTTGGCCTGGTGCTCGGCAATGACTTCCAGGTGAGCCCGAAGACTGTTCCGACTGAGGTTTCGCAGCTGGAGGTGAAAAAAGACAGCGAGAAACAAGAGGGGTACGAAGTACAAGAGTACCAGACGTCCGAGAGTCTTCCAGAAGAGTTCCCGGAAGTGCCCGAGGTCCTGGTGTGCAAGAGGCCGTTGCCCCCCCTCGTGGGACGAAACCGTCATGCTCAGAAACTTCGAGCCTGAGGCAGCCTCTGGTAATCGTGGATTTCCCTTATTCGGCCGGCTTCGGGCGGTGTACGAAGTGGCCCGTCAGCCGTCGATTGCCAGGCGCTCCAGGGCCCGGCGTGCGTCCTCGACCCAGGGTTGGAGCTCGGGATCGGCGTCCTTCCAGGCCTCGACGAAAAACGTGTATTCCTTGGCGGCTTTCCCGTGCTCCCCCATCCCCTCGTAGGCCCGGGCCAGATGGTAATGCAGGTAGGAGTTGGTGCTACTCCACTCGGCAAGGTAGGGTATGGCTTCCTCCCAGCGCTCCAGCTCCATGAGGGCATAGCCCAAAACCGTACGCACCCTCGGGCTGGCCTGATAGCGCCTGACCTCCTCGAGTTTCTCAACAGCGGCTTCCGGATCGCCCTGTCGCAGCAGGCCGTAGGCCTCCAAAGCCAGGATGTTGGCTTTGCCCTGCCAGCCTGAACGACCGGCATCGACTTCCCGGCGCCAATAATCCCAAGCGAACTCGACCGCCCTGGCATGCTCGGCCCAGCGCCCCTGCTCCGCGGAAAGAAATGCCCCACAATAAAGAAGACTCGGGTTGCTCGTACTGTCGATCTGGATCAGTGCGGACGCCGCTTCTTCCAGCCGGTCCGCAGGCACCGGAAGCCCATCGATGTAGGCATAGACAGGTCGGCAGACGCGGTCGGAGGTGGTGGCTTGGGGCCAATCGAGGTACTCGAGGGCCTTGCCAAGGTAACCGCGACCCAGGGCCGCGCCATGAAACAGCAAGCTTATTCTCCCTGGCAACGCCAATCCCCGCGCTACCTGTGCCAGGTATACCGCTTCGAGCTGGGGCCAGAAGCGCGGATGAAAAAGAGGGGGGGCCCCGTGTAGGGAACGGAGTACCCGGAGATCCACCGTGTCGAGGCTCGCAAGAGCTCGGTCGCGATGTACTTGATCGCCGAAGGCGAGGTCGAACCCGAGATCTAGGCGGCGAGTATGGATTGCACCCGTCCCGGTGAGCCGCTTGTAGTCCTCAAGGAGACGGGCCGCCTGCGCGCTGTCCGGATTGATGGCAAAAGCCAGGTCGATGGTGTGCACGCGATACGGGGTGAACCCGGGATCGAGCTCCACCGCTCGGGCAAAGCATCGCTGGGCCTCTTCCACCCCCGCCGGGATCCAGAGCCCGGCGTGGTAGTACAGATCCCCCAGGACGAACCAGGCTTCGGCGTAATCGGGGTAGCTGCGAACGAGTCCTTTGAGGAGATCTTCAGCCTCCTGGAAAGCCGAATGTTGCCACGCATAGACCGCCCGCACGAGAGCCGCCTTACGAAGCGGCAATCTGTCAACCCGGCGCATGGCCTCCTCCACGGCTTCGCGAGTTCGGTCGACGTGGTCCCCTTCTGTCCAGCCGTAGGCATTGCCCAGTCCGTAGAAGGCGAGGGCGAACGTCGAGTCGGCAACCACGGCCCGCTGGTATGCCGGGACGGCAGCTTCGAAGTCGCCGCGGCGGAACAGGGCTTCGGCCTCCAACCATGCTGTAAGGGCCGGGATCGACGCCGTGGTCACACTCGCCAGATCGACCGGCCGCAGGTCGCTCACCTCCTGCCCAAGCACCACCGCGAGTGATTGGACGGCCAAGCGGTCCACCAGCATAAGAACGTCGTCGGGGGAGCCCTCGACCTGGACGCCGCCCATCCTGGCTCCGCCCTCGGTGTCGTGGATGTCGGCCGATAGCCGCACCTCCGGACCGATGGCCACAGCCGACCCGAGAAGGGCGTAGCGGGCCCCGGTGGCTTGCGCGATTTCCAATGCCGTTTGGCGGTCCGCTTCTCCACTCTCAGGTACCTGTTCGCTCCACCGAGCCAGTACCGTACGGCAATCGATGGTCCGCAGCCCCCCCACGCCGTTCATGTTCGTGGAGAGCAGGTTTACCATCCCCTCCCGCCACAGCTCCAGACCCTCGCCCTGGACGCTGAAGGGCAGAACGGCGATTCCCGGTGGAGCTTGGAATTCAGACGTGTCGGATCGGAATGGCCAAACGGCGACGAATGCGACCGTACCCACCACGGCCAGGAGCGTTACCCACAAGCGGCCACTCGCTTTGAAGCGCCTCCTCGCCGGCGCTGGCGCTGGACCTGGAACCTCCGAGAGCGCCCTGGCCTTGATTCCCTGGACATCGGCGAGCCTGGCCTCGCCGTGTGCCGGTAACCGCCCGTGCTTCAGATGTTCAGCGTAGGCAGGATCGGAGAGGCCAGGAGCGGAGGGTGTCGTTCCCAATGGAGACAAGCCCGGAGAGGGTGATCTCCGGATACTCTCAACAAGGGCGTTGGTCTCTTGGGAGGGTTTCAACTCCAACGCTTCCCAGAGCACCTGCCCGAACCGCTCAAAGAACCGAACCGCGGCAGCCCGGTCACCCGCTTCCGCCAGGGCTTCGATGAACCGACGGGCCTCGCTCTCGTCCGTGCAGAGGTGGGAAAGGGCCCGTTGGCCCATCCGCTCCCCGTCGATGATCCGTCCCGCCGCGAGGTATTGGTGGGCCAGTTCCCAGGCAGCGCCGGCCGCCATCTCCCGTAAGCGGGTCCGCTCCCCGTCCATCCACCGCTCCAGGTCAGGGCACCCGGACAGGAAGAAACCTTCCAAAAAGTCCCCGCGGTAGATCTCCAGGGCGCTCTCCCTATCCTCTTCGTCCAGGGCATCCTGGAACCTGATGGCATCGCAGCTGAACTGTCCCCAGTCCAGGCCGATCTCCTCATCGCCACGGTTGAGGACCAGGCTTTCTCCTAGCGCCCGCCTCAGGTGATGAACGGCCTTTCTGAGGGAAGCCCGGGCGTGCTCCTGGTCCACCTCGGGCCAGAAGAGGCCCGTGATGGTGTCCCGGCGGTGAAAGCCACGAGGGGAGGCGACGGCGAGATAAGCAAGGATGGCCGTACGCTTGGGTTGGGAAAGAACGGAAGGAATCTCTTCCCCGCCTGGTCCTCGAAGGCCCAGAGATCCAAGAACCTGGAACTCGATCATGACGGCAGGTCATGCCCCGATCTGGAATGTTGAATACCTGCAAGTTACTCGGGGCCCCACCGATCCGGCAACGAATTTCAGCGGGCGGCCGAGGGCTTTTCGTTGAGCCAGTTGGGACTACGGCAGAGCGTTCCTCCTCCGGAACGGCTACTTCACGGTGACGGAACGGGCGCGGGTGAGTGTTGCTGTGCGGTGCCGGAAGACGCTGCTCAAGAAGGCGGTGTTCAATTTATGCTTTTGGGCCAACACGGCACTGCGATCCGCTAAGGGAGGTGTGCCATGCGGAGGTGTGCCATGCGATCTCGTTTCCTTGCCCTCGCAACCAAGGTCGATCCCCCCAAGGTTGCTTATTCTTCCGTTCGTCCGCGTCTATCCACTATTCCCCTTCTGGTTTTTCCCTTCTTGCTCATCTCGTGTGGTGACGGGGGCACCACGGAGCCGAAAGTGGAATCGGTGGCCATCGTGCGGGTGACCCCTAACCCGGGATGGGTGGATGTGGGCCGGACCCTTTCGTTGTCGGCAACGGCAATGGATGCTGCCGGCAACGTGCTGAGCGGGCGAACGATCACATGGTCGTCCAACACCGATGCGGCTACGGTAAGCGAGGCGGGCGTAGTGACGGGAGTGGAACTGGGCTTCGCCACGATTTCGGCGACATGCGAAGGCAAGTCAGGCACCGCGGCCATCACCGTGACCCCCGACCTCGGCAACGGTTTCGGCTCAGAAGAGTTTGCCGAGATTCCCGCCGGCACCTTCCAGATGGGGGGCAATGGAGGTCCGAACCAACAGCCGGTCCACACCGTCAACATCACGCAGCCGTTCTATATCCAGAAGACCGAGGTCACCCGGGGGCAGTGGCAGGCGGTGATGGGGAACGACCCGAGCACCTTCAAATTCTGCGGGGACACCTGTCCGGTGGAGTGGGTGAACTGGAACGACATCCAGGACTTCCTCACTACCCTCAACGCTCAAGACCCCGGAAAGGACTACCGGCTGCCGACCGAAGCTGAGTGGGAGTACGCAGCCCGGGCTGGGACCACCGGCGATTACGGCGGCACGGGCGTTCTGGACGAAATGGCCTGGTATGGGGGGAACTCCGATGCCTCGACTCACCCGGTGGCCCAGAAACAACCCAACGCCTGGGGCCTCTACGACATGCACGGGAACGTATGGGAGTGGGTCCAGGATTGGTACTCGGATACATACTACGAGGTCAGCCCGAGCGACGACCCACCGGGACCCGCCACGGGCACGCTCAAGGTGTTGCGTGGCGGCGGGTGGGAGAGCCAATGGTTGGACTATCTCAGTTCTGCCGCACGCGAACCCTATGACCCGTCGCTCCGCCTCTACGACTGCGGATTTCGGTTGGTGAGAAATGCCCCCGGCCCCTAGGTGTCCGCCCCAAACCCGGCAAAACGATTCGCCAAAAAGAGGTGCATCATGAACATCAGGGATCTTGTTGAGACCACACGCCTCACCGAGGGCGGCCTATTTCATCTCCACCGGTGGAGGAATCCGACCCTGAAAGGACTTCTTACCTTCCTCACCCTGCTCCTCCTCCTGGTCGCCTGCGACACCCAACCCGTGGCCGTGGACACACTTGATACGCAGTTCGAAAAGGTGGAGAAACCCGACAAAGCCCCCAAACCCCCAAATCCAGCGAGCTGCGAGTGGATAACCTTCACGGGAGCCTTGGAAGGTTCTCAGGAAGTCGAAGGTTGTTGTCCCAACGCAGGTCCGTTTCCGGAATACTCGATGACATTGGTAAGCCCTCCGTTCCCGGCTGGGATATCCGGACCCCACGATGGCAACATCTTCATGAACAGCCTTGGCCGAAAAGTCCCAGGGGATTACATGGTCCAGTTCTGGTGGGGAGCGGATCCGGATGGCTATTTCATTGAAATCAAGGGCGGCGTGAAGGTAGAGGACAAGAAAACCAAAACAACTACCGTTACCTTCACCGATGAGACGATGACGATCTTCCATGCTGACGAAGTGCCAACAGAAGTAACCGTCAGTTTTATCCTTACAAGAGAACCAACAGGTTAATTCAGGTGAAATCAGAAGCGGAAGGAATTCCTGGGAATCCCTCCCGCTTCAGTAGGATTGAAAAAGCCGGCGCTGAAAGCCGGACCTAAAGGGGGCCTGTTTCCGGTGCCCTCGATCAGCTTGCCGAGGTTATTCGGCGTGCCGGTACAGGAGGACGGGAACGGGAGACCCTCGTAGCACCTTGTCCGAGGTACTTCCCAGGAGTGCCCGTGTCAGGCCGGCCCGGTGGTGGGCCGAAACAGCGATGAGGTCGCTTTCGGAGGCCTCGGCTTCGGAGAGGATGCCGTGGACCGGCTGGGCACCCACCAGCACGGTGGCATCCACTTCGAATCCCTTGGCCCGGAGGCGTCTGGCCTGGGCCTCCAGGTACTCGTTGGAGACCTTCTCGGATTCTTGTAGGTACTCCTTGTTAAACCGAATCATATCCGGCAAGTAGGAGCTGCTGAACTCCTTCGGAAGAGGCACTACCCTGACGAGGTGATAGGAAGCTCCGAAGAGGGAGCCCAGCTCCGTGGCGTGGTCGATGATGGCTTCGGAGAGGGGCGTTCCATCCAACGGCAGAAGCATCTTGGAGATGCTCCATTCGACGCCCGGGCCGAGAGCGTCGTCCCCCCCATCCGTTTCGGGACGCATCATCAGCACAGGCCGGGGCACGTTTCTCGAAAAGGCGTCTGCCACGCTTCCCAACCAGGCACGGGAGATCATTCCCCACCCGTGGGTGGCCATGACGACCAGGTCCGCGTCCCAGGCTTCCTCCAACAGCTCGTCCACGACATGCCCCACCCGGAAGCTGGTGGTCACCTCCCCTCCGGAGGCCTCGCGGACCCCCTCGGCGACATCCTCCAGGTAGGCCCGGGCCGACTCCTGGGTGGCGTTTTGCCACTCCGCCGGAGCCGCGGCTGGAAGGAGCTCCTGGACGGTAACGAGGTGAATCCGTGCACCGGTCAGGTGCGATAAACGAAGGGCCAGGGGAAGGGCCGCTTCCCCGAAGCGAGAACCATCGAGCGGCACAAGCAGCTGGCTGTAAATGGTGACCTCGGCGAGAGAGGGACGGGGAGCGAGTAGACACCCCAACATAACGAATCTCGGGCACGGCAAGGAAGAAGATGCCGGGGTCCAGCGGCGGCCCTACGCTGGCCATCTACCGCAGATCCTCTCTCCCCTTAGATTTCGCCTTCAAAAGCTTCCGACTCGGCGAACCGCGCGGACCAACACCGGGATCGATCTACTGATTGCTCAGACCAGGAGGCCATCCCACCGCCGGGATCGTAACGGCCTTCCCTCTCGAGGGAGATTCAATGTTCGACCTGTCTATCCTCCAACGCTTGAAAGAGCGGAAGCTCGTGCAGTGGGCATTGGCTTATCTGGCGGGGGGATTCGTCATCCTTCAGATCCTCGACGCCGTTGCCGAACCACTGTCGTTATCGGCCCTTTTTCAGAGAGCCATTCTTGTCCTTCTCGGCATGGGTCTGCTACTCACCCTTGTCCTTGCTTGGTTCCACGGTGAGAAAGGGCGACAGCGTGTCAGTGGGACAGAGCTCCTTATGGTATTTGCCCTGTTGGTGATCACGGGCGGAGCGCTGGTCATCCTTCATGAAGGAACGGAGGTGTCCGACTCAACCGGCACCTCGTCCGTCTCGGCAGTGGCTGATGACCGGCCCGCCATTGCTGTGCTTCCGTTTGAGAACTACACCACCGATTCGACCTTTGCTTTTTTTGCCGATGGGATGCAGGAGGAGATCCTCTCGACCCTCTCTGGCATTTCTTCCATACGGGTGATCTCCCGTAGCTCGGTCATGCAGTACAGAGACGATCGGCCCAACACGCGTCAGATTGCTGAAGAGCTGGGGGTGAGCCATCTGGTGGAGGGCAGCGCCCAGGTTTTCGGCGACCAGGTCCGCCTGACGGTCCAGCTGATCGATGCCGGGCAGGATGAACATCTCTGGTCGGAAGACTACGATCGTGAGCTGACGGCAGGGAATCTCTTTGGGATACGCAGCCAGGTAGGGCGGGAAATAGCATTCCAGGTCGGGGTAACCCTCACACCCGACGAGCAGAACCGGGTCGCAAGGGTTCTGACAGAGAACACAGAGGCGTACCTGATGTTTCTGGAGGGGAACCAAGCGTTCCTGGAGGAGAGAGTACGGGGAAGCACCGGTAGCTATCCTTCCATCCAGATTCTGGAACGAGCGGTTGCGAAGGACCCGGACTTCGCCCTGGCTCGCGCGCAGTACGCCCGTTCCCTCTCTTACGCCGGTATGCGGTTCTTCCCTGACAAATGGAACCAGGTCAGGGAGGAGGCGGAGACTGCGCTGGAACTCCTGCCGGGACTGGCGGAAGCTCGGTTGGCACTCGCCAGGTACTTCCAGGCCAGGGGCGAGGAGCAAGAAGCGGTGCGCCAATACCAGATGGTCCTGGAAGAATATCCGAACTCTGCCCCCGCCGCTTTTTCGCTGGCCGAGTTCCAGCAGCGGTCAGGAGAGTTCGACCTTGCACTTGGCACGCTGAAGAGAGCTGAAGTCCTGTCTCCCCGAGATCCGCTACTCCAACGCACCTTGGCGTGGACGTACATCCACTTCCATCGATATGAAGAGGCCCTTCAGGCAATCGACAAGCTGCAGAGGCTCCAATCGTCGGACCACCCCATCCTCCTACGGGCCTTCGTGAACTTCATGAGGGGAGACCAGGAGGAGGCCCGTTCGGCCCTCTCGGATTTGATTGCCTCCTACCCCGAGAGTCCCCACTCCGTCTTGTGGTGGGCCCCGTTCTCGTTTGTGCGGAGAATGCTCGCCGAGGATCAACTGAGAGTTGCCTTCGAGGCATACCTCGAGTCGGACGAATCCACTGAGGAGCCGTGCCAGATCTTGACTGCGGCCTGTCTCAGGAAAGCCACCCAGGCTGAGGATCTGGGCCTCACCCAACAGGCTCGTGTCTACTGGGATTCCCTGGCGGCGGTCATGGAGGGGAACACCCCCCTGGTCAGTCAGGCGCTGATCTTCCAAGGTTTGGGACAGAAGGAACCGGCCATCGAGGCAGCGCAGACATACGCGGTCCGGAGAACCCGCGTCGACGGCGGATCCATCGACCGATTCTACGCTGGCCCTGCATCCCGCGTATTCTTTGCCCGGGTCCTGACCCATTTCGGGGAGAGCGACCGGGCCATAGACATCCTCGAGGAGGAACTTCCGGCCCCCTCCTGGCTCTCGGCGCCCATGCTCGAAATCGATCCCATCTGGGACCCCCTCCGCGACCATCCCCGTTTCCAGGCTCTGCTGGAGGAGTACCGGGATGATGTGGAGCATTAGGTAGTCGGTCCACCACCCTCCATCCTTGCGCAGGTAACGCAGCAAGAGGACACTTCATTTCGTCACAGAATCTCCACATCCGCGTCACAGTATCTTCGGGCGCGGATGCGCCCCGCCCCTTATCTTGTTCTCGTGACAAGCTTTGGCGGCAGCCATCCGTCGTGGCTGGTCCTCTTGAACGAGGCAGAGTGCCATGCAGGCGCCCGGAGACGCGCGAAAGCGGATCCTCCTCCTCTTCTTCCTGGGGATTGCTCTTCCCAGTTTTCTCCTGGGCTACCTTGCCTTCCGTGGAATCCAGAACGACCAGGCCCTCCTCGAGCGTGAGAGACGTGAACGGCATCGCCAGATCGCAGAGCGGATCGCGGGATCCTTGCACGCTGACCTCGCACAGCTCGAACGATCCCTCCATCGAGCCACTTCCCCACCCCAGGGGACGGAGCCAGCCGACGTCGCCCCGAACCTGGACAGCCTGCGGCTAAGAAACCCTCTGATCCAGGCCGTCTTCTTCCTCGAGCCGGACGGAACTGTTCGGCTCCTGGGGCCGCCCCTCCTTTTTTCGAGAGCGCGGGAAAGCCCGTCCACTGCCCCCCCGCCGGGATCGCCTCAGGCGTCTCGCGAGCTTCGATCAGCTCGGATCCTCGAGCTTCGAGACGAGGACTATCCCCAGGCACTGGCTGCGTATCGAAGAGCCTACGCCGAGGCGCCCGACACCCGGACCCGCGGCGAGGCGTTGAGCGCCATCGCCCGCATCCAGAACAAGACGGGATCCTTCGATGACGCGGCGGAGTCCTACGACAGGCTCTTACAGGAGTTCGGCAACCTTCCCATGGAGAACGGGATGCCCTTCGGACCCGCGGCCCAGCTCGAACTCGGGTCCGTTCTCCTGGCTGTGGGAGATTCCGTGGGCGCGGCTGAGACTCTCCTGGGACTCTTTCAAGGCCTGGTGGACGGGGAATGGAGGTTGACCGAACCCGAGTTCGACTTCCTCGCTTCTCGGGCCCACGACATTCTGGACGGGCTCCTCTCCCAGGAAACGCCGACACCCTTCATCCAGGCGCGCCGCGACTCCCTGGCGCACCTGTCGGACGAGGAAGCCAGGAAGCGTTCAACCACGGAGAGGCTTCTCCACTTCCTCGAGGGTGGTGGTGGCGCGATTTCCGCCAGCATGGCCACCCTCCAGGACACCACCCTATCCGATAGGGACGCCCCTGAGAACCTCCGAATGACCCTGGATCTTCGAGGACGCTCATACCACGTCTCGGTACAGAGAGCCGTGACGCACTACGAAACCGATCAACCCGGTTCGTGGGGGATTTTGTTCGATGGGAACGCTTTGAGGAGCGATCTCCTGGGCTCCGCCATTCGCCGGCATCTTGCCCCAGATCATCTGGGCTGGCTCGTGAAGGACAGGACCGGGGACACCATCCTTGCCTCCGACGCAGCCACAGCGGGATCTCCCACCATCACGGCCAGCTTGGCCAATCGGATCCTCCCATATACCCTCGAGCTTTACGATCCCACTCCACGCCTCGTCGAGACTCTCCTCACCACACGCCGCGGCGTGTATTTCTACGCCTTCCTGCTCCTGACGGGAATCCTGGTTTTCGGACTTTCTCTTACGATCCGAACCGTAACGAACCAATTGGAGCTAGCTCGCCTGAAGTCCGACTTCGTCTCGACAGTTTCACACGAGTTCAAGAGCCCCCTCACCGCCATCCGGCACATGACGGAGATTCTCCTGGCGGACCGGGCCCCTTCCAAGGACCGGCGCAGGAAGTACTACCAGGTAATGCTGGAGCAGAGCGAACGGCTGTCTCTACTCATCGACAACGTCCTGGATCTCTCCAGAATGGAAGAGGGGCGACACGACCTGAAGTTGGAGAGAGTGGATCCGGGTGAGCTGCTGAAGGACATCGTGGAGGCCGTAGATCATCGGGCACGTCACGACGGGTTTTCGATCCAAACCGAAATCGAGACGCCTGGCCCGATCCTTCTTCTCGACGTGGAGTCGGTCACTCAGGCCACGACGAACCTCATGGACAACGCAATGAAGTACTCCGGTGAATCCAGGGAGGTCGTGGTCCAGGGTTTCGCGGACGACACCCACTTCAACGTTGCCGTGGAGGATTTCGGCATCGGGTTGAACGGGGAGGAGAAGAAGAGGGTGTTCGAGCGCTTCTACCGAGGGGGCAACGAGCTGACCCGGTCCGTCAAAGGAACCGGCCTGGGGCTGACGCTGGTGAAGCGCATCGCAGAAGCTCATGGGGGAGAGGTGATCGTCGAGAGCGAACCCGGCCGCGGGAGTAGGTTCACCATCAGGCTGCCCATGGACACCGATGCAGGAGAACACGATGGATGAAGTCCTGATCGTCGAAGACGAGGAAGCCATTCTTCTCGCCCTGGAGGACGACCTTCGGGCCGAAGGATACGCGGTGGCAACAGCGACGGACGGGCTCCGTGCCCTGGCCATGGCGTCAGACCACGCCTACGACCTCATCATCCTGGACATCATGCTCCCGGGCCTGGACGGGTTCGAGGTCTGCAAGCGGTTGCGCCGGGCCGACGTCACGACTCCCATCCTCATGCTCACGGCCAAAAGCCAGGAGATCGACAAGGTTCTGGGGCTCGAGCTCGGTGCCGACGACTACGTCACCAAGCCCTTCAGCCGCAGGGAGCTCCTGGCCAGGGTGAAGGCCATTCTTCGACGGAGGGGCACTCCCTCCCAGGCGATGGAGGCCTGGTCCTTCGGGGACGTGGAGGTCGACTTCAACAAGTACCAGGCCATGAAGGCAGGGCAGCCGGTGCATCTGACCCGGCGGGAGTACGAGCTCCTCCGCTTTCTGATCGAGCACAGAGACGGGGTCCTCCGTCGTTCGGATATTCTCGAAGAAGTCTGGGACGATGCCACGTCCGTGTATCCCAGGACCGTGGATACTCACGTCGGGCGCCTGAGGAAGAAGCTGGAGGACGATCCGGAGAGCCCCCGCTACATCGTGAGCGTTCGAGGCATCGGATACCGTTTCGCGGATTGACGGTGGAGGAGCGAGATAGGACTTGAAGACGACCGGGCCGGACTTCATGAAGTCTTCAAGAAACCGACGCCCCAGCTTGGGGCAAGGGAGGAAAGGCCTCGGTAGACTTGTGGGTGATGGCAGCACCCAGCAGTCGGCGTCAGGAGGATGATCATGAACGGTCGAACCATCATCACCACAGCTTTCCTGATCCTTCTCACCTCAGCTTCCGCAGGCGTCGGTCAGGAGACTCCCCAGGACCGCCTCCAGGCCGGGATCTACGCCGAGGAGGTCCAGGGCAATCTCGAAGAGGCCATCACCATCTACCGGAGCATCTTGAGGGACTATCCAGAGAACAGGGCCGTGGGCGCCAAAGCCCAGCTGCACATCGGCCTTTGCCTGGAGATCCTGGGCTTGAACGAGGCCCGGGAAGCCTACCAGCGGGTGGTGGAGGACTATGGTGAGCATCGGGAGGAGGTAGCTCTCGCACGGGAGCGGCTGGCGAGCCTCACGCAGGAACAGGCTGAGCTCCGGCCCCAGCCAAGGTTCAGGCAGGTCCAGATCGCCAGCAAGCCGCAGAACGGTGTCCTCTCACCCGACGGGCGCCGCCTGGCCTTCATCTCCGAAGGCGCCGTGTGGGTGGTTCCGCTCCATGGTCAGGTCGACCCTGACATCGCGGGTGAGCCTGTTCGTCTCGCCGAAGTGCCAGGCGTCTGGGACAACGGTAGCCTGCTGGCGTGGTCGGCGAACGGGAATTGGATCGCGGTCAATGGTGGATCCGAGGGCGAGGACGTTGGCGGGGTGAGTCTCATCCCGGCTGAGGGCGGTGAGACTCTCTTAATCCAGGTGCCGGACAGGGGCGGTCATGCCTGGAATCATCGGCTCGGTCTTTCTCCGGATGGACAAGAGGTAGCGATCTCGGCTCTCGACCACGGCCCGGGCGAGGTGGAGTACGAGATGGATGCCCGCCACATCTACGCGGTCCCGGTAGGGGGGGCCGAGCCGCTGCAGGTCTCGCCTGCCAGGGCTTCGATGCCGTCATATTCGCCGGATGGAAGGCACCTCGCGTACGTAGGCTATAGCGAGCGAGATGGTTGGCGGGAGAACGATCGCGTCATGTATGTCGGCAATTTGTGGATCGTGGATGCGGCCGGAAGCACGCCCATCAAGCTCGCCGACGTGGATGGCAGATTGAGAGGACCGGTGTGGTCGCCTGACGGAAGGTACATCGCCGCCCACTACGAGCCGGGAGGCACCAACAACAGCGAAGAGATCTGGATATACCCGCTATCAACGGACAGAACCAGTGCGGACGAGCCCACGAAGATTCGGCTTCCCCTGTCGAGCTGGAACATGGTGGCGGGTTGGACGCCGGACGACGAGCTCGGGGTTTTCATGACATCGGAAGAGAAGAGTGCCATCTACACCGTGCCGGCTTCGGGAGGGAAAGCGGTTCAGATAACCCGTGAGGGCGGATACTACCCGAGATGGTCACCGGACGGAGCGCGCATCTATTTCAGGGAGTGGAACGGGGAGACGGAGAAGGTGACGACGGCGTATGTGCCTGCAACAGGCGGCGACCCCGCCGAGATTCCTGTGACGCCGGAGCGCTGGCTTTATTCCAGAGTGCCGGGTGGCGGGCAGAACGTATCACCGGATGGCAAGTGGATCGTCATGAGCGCGGCTCAGGAACCTTACGATCCAAGAGAGGGTGTCGATATTTGGACCCTTCCCTTGGACGGAGGGAACCCGACAAGAATCACCAGCGATGGGTCCTTCGAAGGCTATCCGTGCTGGTCTACCGACGGAGAGTGGATCGCGTTCACCGATCGGCACGAAAAGTCTGAGGATGAGGGCTTCAGATCCATATACATGGTTCCTGCGGGAGGAGGCGAGATCAGGGAGGTCACCTCCGAGACAGATGGCCTGAGCGGCGGCGCCATCGCCTTCACGCCGGATGGAGAGGGAATGACGTTCTTCTCCGGCGACGCAATCAAGACCATTCCACTGGACGGGGGCACACCTGAGGTCCTTTTGAGCGGAATCGAGTCCAGCGACCACAGTCAGCTGGCTTACTCTCCCGATGGCTCGAGGATCGCCCACAGCGTAGGCGGCAAGATCTGGATCACCTCCCTCGGCGGAGGAAGGCCGCAGGAGCTTCGGACCGGACTTCCGGAGACTGCCAAACTCAGTGGGTTCGACTGGTCACCGGACGGCCAGAAGATCGCCTTCATGGCGACGATGGGCGGCGAAGCAGAGTTCTGGCTCATCAGCGACTTCTTGCCTGAGGAAAGATAGTCGGCGCTTCAGGAAGCCCCGCAGCCCCCACCGGGGCTGCGGGGCTCTTGCGCCCCTCCACTGGGTTGCGGCAGCAGACAACGCTCCCGGGATGGGTCTGCCACCTTTGGAACGCCGTCGGAGAAGGGACTTTCATGCCGAACCCGGAAATAAGTGTCCACCAACTGAAGGTCGGGGATACGCCGTGGAAGTCCTGTGCCTTGGGTAACCCTGACGACTCCTGAGACAAGATTTCTGCGCTGCAATCGAGACTTCGAATCCCCTCCCCCCCTTTCACTTGACCCACCAGGCTTTTTGGCAGGAAATCTCACGGTGACCCCTCCGAATCAGTGAAAACGGTGCCAAATGGCACAGGTCTTGATTGCTCACGGCGTGAAAAGGAAGGGTAATGACGAATTCCATCACCTACGTCCTCGAAGCCACCGGGGATGACTCCTTTGACGGTACGAGTTGCTGGCCAAGGGAGGGGGGAGTAGGCCCGAAACGATCCATAGCCGCAGGGCTGGCCGCGACTGCGACCAAGGGAAGGTGCGTCGTAGGACCGGGCCGTTACGTCACCGGCACGCTGATCCTGGATCGCCCTCTGACCCTGGTTGGCGCTGGACCTGGCCAGACGATCCTGTGCACGGGGCACCGAGACGAGGAGCTCCTGCGAATCAAATCCGACCATGTCGTAGTGAGCAGTCTCCAGCTAAGGAGCGGCTCGTATGGCATCTTCATCGAAAACGCATCCCCCGTAGTTCGCAATACCGTCATTGCCCGCGGGAGGTGTGGTATCAATGTAATTGGGACCGACAGTGCTCCCACGATCCAAAACAATACGCTCATTCAGAACGGAGAGGGTGGCATTCGACTTTGGGAGACCGGCCCCGCGCATGTCTTCAACAACATCATCGGTTGGAATGGCCGCTACGGCATCTTTGCTCTCGGCTCGTTGGCCACGGTTGAATACAACGATGTCTTCGAGCATCAAGCGGATTTCGAGGGCCTTTCTTCCTCTGCGACCAACATCAGCGTCGACCCGCGCTTCGCCGAGACTCGCTCCTGCAAGCTCAGGCCAGATTCGCCCTGCATAGACACAGGGAAGTCAGCAACCGAGGGGAACGACTCGGGGGGCAAAAGGTCCGACATGGGCTGTCACGGAGGGCCAGGTGCCTGGGACGCAAAGGAGTCGTACTGGTACCCGAGGCTGCTCACCCACATGGATGTCGAAGGTGCCTTGACCACAGATCTGTGCCCCGATGCCGCTGCCCTGGTGATGAAGGAGGTGCAATGCCTCGAGCGGGGACGCACGGATCATTGGCAGGACCTCGATGACCCGGAGGTTTCGTGTTTGACACGCAAGGATGTCGAGACCGTCTGGGCTCGCCGGGTTGCGCTCAATCTGTTCAACGAAGTGAATGGGCGACTGCCATGGTCGATCCTCGACTACGACCAAGAGGCGCTCTCGATGTTGCTTCGATTGGATGATTCATGCCTTTGGACCGACCTACCAAGCATGGAAGTCAAAGGGATGTTGGCCACGGCTTCCAGTCATGAGTTCGTCAAGGTGCCACGGTCCCAGGACTTCGTCTTCCTGTGGGGGTGGTGCGCGAACCCCCTTTCCTTCTGGGAGCCCCTGTCAGACCTGCTTGCCCAGGCGACCCCCCAAACCCCCCTCGACGCCGTTGCCTCCATCATCCAATTCTTGCGAGGCCTTGGGTGGAGGCACACTCATCTGGATGACCCGACATTGCTGGAAAAGCCCCATCACGTCACGCCCTTTGAGACCCCGGTGTGGAATCTCGCGGGCTTTCTGGATCCACAGTGGGCGGGAGGTCCGTGCGGCCTGACGTCGACCCTCGTGCGTGAGCTGGCCCGAACCTGGAACATTCCGGCTGCGGTTGGATTGTCGGTCCTTGGACGTCACCGAGGCGTCTATTTCCCGACGCTGGACCGGATGCTCGTTCACGGAGACGACGTGCAGCGGTACCCGTTGACGTGCTACCCAGCCCATCACACCCTGCGAGAGGTAGGCTGGTACTCAGAGGCCGCTGCCGGAGGACCCAGCTCGTATTCGGTCCAGGACCACCGAAAATCTTTCCTGGACTGGTTCACCTATTATCAGGACCCAGACTTTGGCCCGACCCTCCAGGATCATTTCTGCAACCATGGGTCGGATTTTGACAAATGTTTGTCGCAGCTCCCCCCCCACTGCACCGAAGGGATCGAGGTTGACTCCGATCCAGAGCTCCTGGCTTGGGTTCAAACACTGGAAAGCGAATACGAATCTTGACCGCTTGTGGGGCTCGAGCCGAGGGCGGCGGAGCGGACCGAGGCGAGGCAGGCCGCAGAGTCTTACGCGACGCCTCGAAGGGATTGCGGTACGGTGGGGATGGCGACGGGAACGCCGTTCGAAGCATCAGGGCAATTGGACCTCGGCTCGGTCCTTCGAGCCACCGGTGATAGGGTGGGGCCTGCCCAGGGCAGCGGGAATTCTGCGCTGCTCCTCAGGGTTACGAGCCATGAAGTCCGAGGTTTAAACGCTTGAAGGAAATTCCACCTCCTCCGATCCCCCGTTCGATCTCATAGCGGTAAGCGAGCGCTGCTTTAGGCGGGCGACTGGATCGGTGGCGGAGGCGGCTCAAATCATTTTAACCTGCTCCTTCGGCCCGCTCCCTCAATTCCTCCCTGAAATTCAGAATCAGATTCGGGCCGGAGGTGAGCCCGGAGTACTCGACAAACAGAAAGATTTCCCCTGTGGGCGCCACCGAGTAATAACTCCCGGTCGCAAAGTCGGTTTCGCGAGAGACAAAATATTCGGCAGGGAAAAGGGTGTCACGACTCGTGATGGAAAAACTCCCTTCTTCGGTGTAGGTGGCAGCCACTAGGTTCCCGGAACCGTCCCGGTAGAACAGCTCCCCCCCGGCCGGAGACCACCGGGCCTCGCTACCCCCAGTTCCCGGTGAAACCTGGGTCCGCGGTTCCATGCCTGGATAGGGCCTCACGTACACCTCGAATTGCCCTGATTCATCCGAGGTATAGGCCAACCAGCGTCCATTCGGAGAGAGGATTGGATTGTTCTCATTGAGATCTGTGCCCACAAGCACCTCCTGGCCCTCGTCCCCGCCGAGGTCGATGCGGACAATGTCCTGAGAGGAATCCTCCACTGTAGCCAAGAGGAACTGGCCGTCCGGGGCCCAGTTGGCATCCCGAACCTTTTCGCCCTCTGTTACCGTGACTGGGTTTCCGCTCCCGTCCCATCTGGAGTAGACGACCTTCAGCACACCATCGCTTTCAGACATGTAACCAATTCGCTCACCTGACGGAGCCCAGAACGGGTTGGAATTCCTCCCGTCTGAAGACACGAGGAAGAGCGCCGATTGGACAATGTCGAAGACCCATATGGCATCGTCGGTTACCCCTCGGCGAACGAAGGCGATGCGCCTGCCATCCGGAGACAGAACGGCTTGCCTTATGCCACCGGCGAGTCTGGGATCCACCAACGTGGGAACACCCTCCCGATCCACCCACACGATTCTCCGGGCGGCGCCCGTGCCCGGGATGTAGGCCAGGTCTCCTCTGTTCGACACGGTGAACTGGGAACCCGCACCGGCCCTGACCCAAACGGCTTCGGGAAGGGGCAAGGGCGGCCCCTGCAAACTGAGAGATCCCAGGTCGAAGGGAGCGTACCAAAGGGCCCCGTCCTCATGACAAAAGAGGATGTAACCCGGTGGGAGATACCGGGCCATCATGGCCTGTGGGAGAAGGTCGATGAGTTCTCCGGATCGGAGATCCAGGACCGAAACGCTGGTTTCCGCAAGGACCAGAGTCCAGTTGGATACCAGTACCGCTTCCCCTCCGGGAAGGGCGTCAGGCCAACGATACTGGACCACGCCTCGGGTAGAGTCGGGAATCAAAAGCTCTTCAGCAGCCCCTCCCCTTCCATGCACCCGAAAGAAGCGCCCATCTTCATGGCGGAAATAGATGAAACCGTCGTCGCCCCAATCGATCCCGTTGACACCCACCGAGTCCGCAACAAGAGTCAGGCGCGTCCCCCCTTCCACGGGCGCGGCTAGCAGGCTATCGCCGATCACGAAAGCCACGGATTCTCCCCCCGGGGATGGCGCCGGGTTCGTGGCCCCTGTGGTTCCGGGAATGGGTACGGCCTCGTGCCCGTCCAGAGCCCGTATCCAGAGCTGCCTCCCCCTGCCCTCCTCCGGACCTACGTAGATCAGGTGGGAGCCCTCCGGTGTGAAGGCGAGGTTCACACCACTGACGTTGTTCAGCTCCTGTCCAGGAGGAAACGCCACGGCGATCCTCACCACGGGTCCCGGAGCGTCCCACGTCAGCAAGGTCAAAACACCGACACCCAAGCCAGCCGCCAGCACCGTCAGGGTCAGGGCGAGAGCTCTCCAATACCGTGAGGGCCCGGGGGAAGCGACGGTCTCCCCGTGCCGGAAGCTTTCGTCTTGGAGCGCCGCGGCCATCTCCGCAGCCGTGGAGAACCGTTCGACGGGCAGCCGCTCCAGTGCCCTGAGGATGGTGGCCTCTACGTGGGGCGGAATGGTGCGACGAATACCCGTCGGGTTGGCAACCTCCCCCATTAGGATCTTCCCCAGAACAGCCTGGGCCGAAGTGCCGGTGTGCGGCGGTTCCCCAGTGAGCATCTCGTAAAGGACGCACCCTAGGGAATAGACATCACTGGCCGCCGTAGGCGTCTGGTCTCCCGCAGCCTGCTCCGGGCTCATGTAGTAGGGCGTGCCGAGGCTGAGTCCCGTCTCCGTGAGCCTCCCTTCTCCTGCTGCACTCACGGCCAGGGCGATGCCGAAGTCTGTGATTACCGGCTGACCGCCCTCGAACAGAATATTTGCAGGCTTGATGTCCCTGTGGATAACTCCCTCGCGGTGGGCGTGGTCCAGGGCCGAAGCCACGTCCTCCGCGATCCTTACCGCGTCTTCCACCGCCAGTTGGCCCTTGCGATCCAGCCTCTGTCGGAGACTCTCACCATCTACGAAAGGCATGACGTAGAAGAGGAACCCGTCGGCTTCGCCCGAGTCGTGGAGAGGAAGAATGTGGGGATGCTGCAGGCTAGCGGTGGTGCGGATCTCGGCCAGGAACCGTTCGGTCCCCATGACCGCGGCCAACTCGGGTTTGAGAACCTTGACCGCCACCTTCCGCTCGTGCTTCAGGTCCTGGGCCAGGTAGACCGTAGCCATCCCACCGCTACCGATTTCCCGCTCTATCCTATAGCGGTCGCCAATGGCCGCCCGGAAGGAGTCAAAGGAGGTGCCGGAGCCCGCAGCTCTCGTTTTGGCCTCCGAGTCTGGGTCCAAGTCCGTCGGGGCAGGCTCCCCCCCTCCTGCCCTTGTGGCAGTAGCATCCCTACCGGTGGGAGTCTGAAAGACCAGTGAGTTCCGGATCCTCTCCACCAAACTCCGGCTTTCGGCGTCGGGCCGGAGCTCCAGCTCTCCCTCGAGGGTTCTGGCGAACCGTTCGTAGAACGCCAGAGCCGCGGCTCGCCCACCAGCTTTCGCCAGTGCCTCCATAAAGCGCCGAACCTGCGCCTCGTCCGTCGGTGCCATAGCCAATGCCCGCTGGCCCATTCGCTCTCCGTCAGCGAGGAGTCCGGCAGAGGCGAAACGGTGAGCCAGTTCCCAAGCCGCCCCAGCCGCCAGTTCCTTCAGCCGCTCCCTTTCATCATCCAACCATCGCTGAAACTCCTGGCAGCCGGCCAGATGGAACCCTTCCAACAGGTGGCCCCGATAGAGATCCATGGCCTCCTCAGGCCGGGTTTTCATAGCCTCCTCGAAAATGAACACGTCACAGCGGATGGAGTCGAATCCCAGGCCGACCTCTTCATCCCCACGGGAAAGAACAGCCTCCTCCCCCAACGAGCGGCGCAGGTGATGCAAAGACTTCCGCAGGGCTGCCCGGGCCCGGTCCTGATCCAGATCCGGCCAGAAGAGGTTCACCAGCTTGTCCCGGCGATGGAAGCCCCTCGGTTCGGCCACGGCAAGGTAGGACAGAAGCGCCACGCGCTTCGGCTGGGAGAGGACCGAGAGGATCTGTTCTCCCTCAGAGCCCTGGAGTTTCAGAGAGCCGAGTAGACGGAACTCGAGCATGGGGACGCGGCCTCCAGCCAGGTGTAGGTGCCCCCTGTATGGTTCAAAACATACCCCCGTCAAGGAAGAAGGCAAACGATCCTAATGTGCGTCCCCTGGCCGTTCCCTGGCAGGGAACGCTGGTTCAACGAAAAAGGATGGGGTGCCTGAACAAGTTGCCTCCACACAGGGCAAACGGCCTACCCCAGTTCAAAAGGCCGAGTACATGAAAGGAGGCAGATCATGTTCCGCCACGCTTATTATCTCGGTGCTCTCCTCATGCTGAGCACAGCCCCGATCCTCCTCGCATGTGACGACAGTTCCTCCATCCTCGGGTCTGACCAGGTTGGGATAGACCAGATGGCGATGCCCGACTCAGTGACGCTGGAGGTTGGGCAGGCGCTACTCTTCAAGGTTCCCGGGACGAACCCGCACGAGCGAAAGCGGTCTGATCAGGAGGTCCGTTGGTCCAGCTCGGATCCCCAGGTCGCCACCGTCTCAGACCGGGGCGTGGTTCAGGCCTTAGCCGAGGGAACGGCCCTGATCACCGCCGACTGCGGCACCTATTGCATCTACACCGAGGTGAAGGTCGTCGCTTGAGGGGATGCGTGGTCATGCGCCGGGGCCGGCCCTGCGAAACCCGCATAAACGGCTGAACGCGTAGAGGGCATCAGGGCAAAAACCAACCCAGTCGAAACCGCCCCCGGAAGAGGAAGAAAATTGGGGCTCCCGTTTGGGAGCCCCTGATTCCCCATTCGGTCCTTCGGACGGAGCCTTCATCCTTTTCCGCCACACCGAGCCCAGGACAACTCCAATGTCATCGGTCAGGAGGCCAGGTCGGTAATCTAACGATCCCTCGGGTCCGTCAGGGTTGCGGGCCTGCTCCTCATGTGACGCGAAAGCCCGGCCGGACGGCGGCCCACCCTGTGGACGACATCTCTCCCTCACGCCGCGGATTTAGCCGAGACGAGGGAGGCCGCGGAGCGGCCGGAGACCGCCGGGGTGCCCTCCGGACGCCGCAGGCCCACCGCCGGAACTCCACCCACGACCCAGGGATCAAAAGCGCCCGGCAACTACTGCTAGTATTCACCTTTCCGGCAACAATGCCGGAATATGGGGCATTTTCCGGCCCAATGACCGGGTCAAACCACGAAAGCAGTCAGATGGAATCAGGCCGTCGACATCAACATCAAGGACGTGCTCCGCCGTGATCTCTGGCTCCGAGTCGCGTTTGGCCACCGGGAACTCAGACTACAGGCCAATCCTGGTCTGACCCGATGGCAGCTCAATCACCGAGTCACCCCACCGGAAGGTGCCTGTCAGTCCTTCTGGCAGGGTTACGCTGCCGGAAACGCCGCCTGAGTCCGTCTTTCGAAGGTCCACCCGGATTTCGCCCAGCTGGTGAGGCATGGTTCCCTCGATCCAGTCCAGGGTGCCCAGGGCCGGCTCGATGAAGACCGACCGGAAGCCCTTCTCGGCAGGTTGGATACCACAGACGAGGGCCAGGAAGCCGTAGTTCGGAACAGCGCTCCAGGCATGGGCGTCGGAGCGGGCAGGTTCGGGCTTCTCGGCAAATGTCGTAAGCCCCAGATCCAGCATCGTGTGCCACGGCTGCAACCGGTCCACGTACAGATCGGCCAAGCCGGTTTTCTGGAGGGCGGCGTCCACGTAGAACCGGAAGTAGTACGTGGCCTGGGTGAGTGTCCCGTCATCCAGGATTCGCCGCATGAGATCGGCCTGCCGGCCCTCCGGGATGGCATCCGTCAAGACGGCCAGCGTGTTCGCATGTTGGCTGAACAAGGTCTTTTCAGGGGTGTCGGCCACGAGTTGCCGGCCCTCGTCCCAGCAGAGCCTGTAGGTGGCTTCCTTCAAGCCCTCGCTCAACTCCCGATAATGGTCAGCTTCCTCAGCCCGTCCGTAGTCGGCGGACAATTCGGCCGCATAGTCCAGCGCATAGGCGAATTGGAGGCTCGTTACCGAGGAATTGCCCTCTGAGGCTCCCGGGGGCTCTCCCCGGCCGAAGCCGTCCGCATAGTCGACAAAATTCCAGTGGGGCACTCCCCCCAGCATTCCGGTGTCATCGATGTACTGCTCGTACCAATCCACCACTCCACGGATGCCCGGCAGGAAACCCTGCAAGTACGCATCATCACCCCGGTAGAGCCAGTAGTCGTGGACCATGGCGATCCAGATGAGAGAATAGGTCGGGATGAGCTGCTGAAGGCGGTCGGGGTACCTGGAGCGGGTGATGCCCTCGGGTATGCGGGAGTGGTCGAAGGCGGTGATGGCCTGACGCATGAGCCGATCGTCACCGGAGACATAAAGGGAAATCAGCGTCTGGATACGGGTATCGCCGATGTACTGGAGTTGCTCGTAGTAGGGGCAGTCGGCATAGGTCTCGAAGGCACACAGCCGTGCGGTCCTCCATCCGACTTCCCAGATATCCGCCAGGGAAGGCTCGCTGCTTGCAAAGGCACCGTTCTCCTGAAACGGATAGGCGGTGTAGATGGCATGCATGTCCTGAATCGTGAGAGGCTCGTCTCCGGTTTCGACGTCCATCTGCAGGTATCGCCAGGTGCGGAACCAGAGCGATTGCCAGGTTCGATCAGTCCCCCCATCAGGCACGAAGACATCTTGGTAGCCCAGGATCTCCTTCCCCTCGATGACGTCCCGGTTGCCCTTTTGGCCGTCGGCGTCGACCAAGGCTTCCGCGTAGGTGAGGGTGATTCGCGCGTCCCTGCCTCCGCTGGCCTGGATGACAGGGTAGGCTGTCACCAGCTCCTCCTGGTCCAGGAGCAGCGTCGCCGTCGTATTGGCCGGAACCGTGAGTGAGGAGGATCCGTCCCGCAGGAAGGCTCCGTCCGTGTCGATGCCTGCCTGCCGATCCACCGAGGGGATCCTGATCTCCCGCTCTTCCATCATGGGGATTTCACGGGGCACGAGGTGCCAGCCCGCGTACTCTTCGGGGATTGGGATTCCGCCAGGATAGGCGACGTGGGACACCTCTGCTGCAAGCCACTCCGAATCATCGTACGAAGGGTCCTGCCAACCCCAGATGTACTGCGGGCCGTCCACCTGTTCGCCGGCTCCAGCGGCGAAGTACCCCCTGACCATCCCTCGGGTGGAAATGGGTGAATACGCAGGATTCTGAATGACTTTCCACTCGCCATTGGTGTTCACGACTGACTCCAACTCAGAGTTCCCCTGAACCAGGAGCCCGGTCTCAAACGTCACCTGGGCTATGGGACTTTGATTGGCGAAATTCCAGACAACCGCCGAGAGCACATTGGGGCCACTGGAGAGATAGGGTCCGATGTCGATGGAAAGGAAATTCCAGTGCTGCAGGTCTCCCCTGGCAGGACCCACTGCAACCGATCGGCCGTTCACAAAAAGCCTGTATCGGTTATCCCCCGAAACATGGATTACAAAGGATTCAGGGGCCGAGTCCAGGTCGAAGGTCCGTCTGAAATGATAGACACCGTAGGCGGTTGGGTCGGCCGTGGGAGGGGTGATCCAACCCGCCTCCCACGGTTGATCCAGCAGTTCCGGATTGATGTCGGCCACCTGCACTGGTGCCTCCTGAGACGCCGGAGGAGCGCATTGGATGCATCCGAAGGAAACCGGGATCAACGCCAGAAACAGGATCAAGTTCTTCGACACCGTGCCTGAAGAGTAACGAGCCGTCGTCAGCATTTTCTGACCTCCGTGCCGAGCCACCTGGAAGCGGCCCCGAACCACAGAACGGTCCCGAGAAGCATGAGAAGCTTGTTGGAATCGAGTGTGATGCTTCCACTGAACACCAGGAAGCTGGGGATCAACGTAAGCCCGAGGCCCATCAAGGAAGCCGCCATGAGAAGTTTCTTCATGCGGAACCCCCCTTTCTTTGGACAACCATGCTCAGGACCCCATAGGAAATCGCCGCGGCGAACCAGCCCGGAAGTCCGAGGAAAAAGACCTCCATGCCAGCGCCCAGACTGAGGTACAGGCAGAACCCCAGGGTCAGGAGCCAGGTCAGGCCCGCAGCCCAATTGAGCGTCTTGCCGAAGGTCTCCGCGTACAGGCTTTTCAGATTCATTCTCGGCAGCAGATAGGTATCGACGACGATCACCGCACCCATGGGCATGAGAAGGAGGCCGTACAGGGCTACGAAATCCAGGAGTTTCATGACCAGGGCCGGAAAGCAGGCGGCCAGGGTGGTGATGGTGCCGACCACCAGGGTGACACGCCAGGTCTTCATGCTGGGGCGAATGGCCTGCAAGGCCAATCCTGCCCGGTAGATGGTGGGATTCGCCGTGGTCCAACCTGCGATAATCACACAAATGGCTCCGGCGATCCCCGCAGCCCGATAAGCGATATTCCCCGGTGAAAACTCCTGGCTGAAGTTGGATTCCTGCAGGAACAGCGCGTACAGGATTCCTGAAGCCAGCCAGGCTATATAGTGTCCCACATACATGCCGGCGGCGGACGAGAAGCCGTAATACCACTTCTTCGCGTAACGAAGGATGGACAAGTCGGCCATCCCGATGTGCATGGCCATGTTTGTGAACCAGGAGAAGAACAGCACGTGCCAGAAGGTGAATTGGCTTTGCCCCTCCAGGGGCCGGCCGGTCCAGATACGGTTGTTCGCAGCATCCCAGAAGTCATGGACCGAATGGACCCCGAGCTCGGGAAGCACGGCAACCGCAGCGGCGATGAAGACGAGAATCATCCAGGGCGCGGCCACTTTGGAGAATCGAGTAACCCAGCTGAAGCCGAACATGGCGACCAGGGTCGTCACGGCTCCGATGGCCACGACGGCAACCACCCATCCGATGCTGTTGGGATAGAAGTCGGTCAGGGAGGGCATCTGAAGCCCGAAGGGGATGCCGATGGCCGTCGCCGACACGGCAATCATTGACCCCGCCAGAAAGCAGAACATCAGAGCATTCACCAGGTTGTAGACGGCGGTGACCTGACGTCCTGCAATCTTCTCGAGCAGGTAGTAAAGGGTGATTCTGGTTCTCGTGGCGATGGGAGCCGTCAGAAAGGCCCAGCTGAGGACGGCCAGGAGGTTCCCCACCAGCAGACCGAACACCAATCCAGCAGCCGAGACTCCATGGGCAACGAACAGGGGCCCAATGACGAATTCTGTCCCGGCCGTATGCTCTCCCGCATAGACCCCCAGGAAGCTGCCCCACCCTCTCAGCTTCGATTCAGGAACCGGTTTCCGCTCAAATTCCTCGACGGAATCGAGACGCTGGACGAGCCTGTTACGCTCCAATCCACGCTCCTCTCAATGGTCGGCAGCAGATGATCTCGACCCTGCCGTCCCTTGGTGGACGGCGACAGGACCAGTTCCCGATCAATACTGGTGGAATGCCTGGGAGACGAATTCCAGCACCGCTGGCAGGGACCCCCGCCAATAGGTCCAGGAATGCCCTCCGTCGCGGACACGATATTCGTGGCGTATCTCCCGTTCCCTCATGGCGATGTGCAGAAGAGAATTGCCCTCGTACAGGAAATCGTCGTCCCCGCAGTCGATGTACCACCGTACGGCATCCCTCTGCTCATCGGGCATGTTCTCGATCAGCCAGAGGGCGCTGTGCTGGTGGAAATAGGCTTCGACCTCGGCATCAGAGGCGTCTGTGGCCCCCAGCCGTTCCCTGAATTCGTCCAGGGTGAGGGGGCCCTGGTAAGCGCTGAGCGGCGCAGCCGATGAGAACATCTCCGGTCGGTGCAGGGCATACATCAACGACCCGCCTCCCCCCATGGACAGACCCGCAACAGCCCGATATCGCTTCTCTCCCCTGATGCGGTACGTGCTCTCGATGTAAGGAATGAACTCCTCGAAGAAGAAGTCCTCGTACCGCCATTCCCCTGTGAGGTCGTTGAAATATCCACGTTGGCCCGTGTCGGCGTCGGGCATGGCGATCACCATGGGCGTCGCCTTCCCGTCCTTGATGGCTTGGTCGGCAATTCGCAGCACCTCGCCGAACTGGATCCAGCCAGCGTGATCGTCCCCGGCGCCGTGGAGGAGGTAAAGGACCGGGTAACTGCGGCTCGAGGAGTCGTAGTCCGGCGGCAGGTAGATGGCGTAGTGCCGGTCGCCGCCCAGGATGTCGCTGGGAAGGGAGAGATTGTCCTGAACCCTCCCCATCTGAGCTTGGAGTTGGATCGGCACCAGAACGGCGATCACCCAGAGGAGTGTGGAACGTCGGATAGGGTAAGGCATCGTGCCTCCACGTGATGGTTCTCGAGGGCGGGCCGATCTCGGCGCCTTCCCCCGGGGTCGCAGCCGACCCGCGGCTGGGGACCGATACGATTGCGTCACCCGCCGCTGGCCGGCATCCACGTCCTCCACCGCCCGGCGCTGGCCGGGTCCCGCCCTCAAGGTACGGCGGTGACCCGGATTCCAGCCACCGCTCGGAACCTGGCGGCGGGCATCCCTTCGGGGCGCCACGTTGCTCCAGGCCGGTGGAGGCTCAAGATTCGGGTCGTGGAAGAGCACACACCGTCATAACCGGTCAAAATGGGAGACGCCCTATCATGGGAATCCTGACGTCGTCTTATCGCAGCCTGGGTGCGGGATTGATTCTACGGTTGGCATGCCTGCTGGCCCTCTTCTCCGTGGCGTGCCAGAGCGATCCCGTGGGGGACCTTCTCGACCAAATGACGCTGGAAGAGAAGCTCAGCCTCCTCAGAGGGGACACCGACCCGGAGGGTAGCTCCGGGGCCGGGTACATGCCCGGCATTCCTCGCCTCGGGATTCCACCTCTGCGGCTGGCGGACGGTCCCGCCGGTATTCGCACCCGCTGGCCAGCCACGGCCCTGCCTGCGCCGGTGGCCCTGGGGGCTTCCTTCGATCCGAGCCTGGCCAGGGCCTATGGCGAGGTGGTGGGCCGGGAGGGGCGTGCTCGAGAGCAGGATGTGCTCCTCTCTCCCATGGTGAACATCGTCCGGGTGCCCCACGCCGGAAGGAATTTCGAGACCTTCAGCGAGGATCCCCTCCTCTCGGCCCGCATGGTGGCCGAGGAGATCCGGGGCGTGGAGAGCCAGGGGCTCATCGCAACGGTGAAGCATTACATCGCCAACAACTTCGAGCGGGCTCGCAACAGTGCCAGTTCAGAGGTTTCGGACCGAGCCCTCCACGAGATCTACCTACCGGGATTCGAGGCGGCGGTCCAGGCCGGAGTCGGGGCCGTCATGTGCTCCTACAACCGGGTGAACGGCGTCTATGCCTGCGATGACCCCAATGTGCTGAACGAGATTCTCCGGGACGAGCTGGGGTTCGAGGGTTGGGTGATGACGGATTGGGGGGCGAACCACACCCTGGACGCCCTGGGGCACGGGCTGGACCAGGAGATGCCCGGGGGCAGGGGGTTCGGGCGCCGGGCGGTATACTTCGGCGACTCCCTCCAGGCGGCGGTGGAGGCAGGCCAGATTCCCGTGGAGTGGGTGGACCGCTCCGTGGCCCGCATCCTGAGCCAGATGGAGCGTATGGACCTCCTGGGAGGATCCATTCCTCCCAGGCCTGAGATGGATGAAGCGGCCGGAGCCCGGGTGGCCCTGGACGTGGCCCTGGCCGGGGCCGTGCTCCTTCGGAATGAGGAGGGTCTCCTGCCCCTTCCAGCCGAGGACCTCGGATCGATGTTGGTGGTGGGCCCCACCGCGGCGATCCCCCTCGTCGGCGGAGGCGGAAGCTCCAGGGTCACCCCACTCCGGACCACCAGCTTCATGGAAGCCCTGGAGGAGAGGGCCGGACCCGGGGTCGGCATCCAGTACGCCACCGGTATGGAGCTGGACGGCACCACCATTCCGGCGTCGGCTTTGACCCCGCCTCCGGGGACTCCGGAAGGCGGAAACGGACTCCTCCGGAGCACGCAGGACAGCGTGGCCGTCGGTGTCGACCCAGAGGTGACCTTTACAGGGGACGCGGCCCTTCCGCCCGGCTCCAATTTCATCTGGACCGGCTCTCTCACAGCACCCTCCACCGGGGACTACGAGATCCGCCTCCACGCGGAGGGAGGTCGGGCGATCCTCACCATTGACGGGGAGCGCCTTTCCGGCGGCGGCGGTTTCGGAGGTAGCAGCCTGATCCCCACTGCCGACGGATTCTCGAACTCCGGGGGCATCATGCACCTGGAGGCTGGAGTCACCCACGAAATCTCACTCGCCGCCACGTCAGGCGGGCGCGGTAGGGCCGGAGCAGACGAAGAAGAAACCGAGCCCTTCCAGCTCCGGATGGCCTGGATTACGCCAGAAGCCAGAGAGGCGGCCCTGGATGAGGCCGTCCGGAGGGCAGGAGACGCCAGCGCCGTGGTTCTCTTCGCCCACCAGGAGGGCACAGAGGGATCCGACCGGCCGTCCCTTTCGCTCCCGGGAGTCCAGGACGACCTGATATCCCGGGTGGCGGCCGCCAATCCCAGGACGGTGGTGGTAGTAAATACCGGCGCCCCGGTTCTCATGCCCTGGGTCGACGATGTGGGTGCGGTTCTCCAGGTATGGTACGGGGGACAGGAGGGGGGAGAGGCCATGGCCGCGCTTCTCATGGGTGAAGCCAACCCCCGGGGCAAGCTCCCGGTGAGCTTCCCCCGAACGGAGACGGGCCACGCCACCGGAGCGCCGGAACGCTACCCCGGCGTTGACGGGGGGGTCTCCTACGACGAAGAGATCTTCGTCGGTTACCGATGGTTCGACGCCGAAGGGGTGGAACCCCTTTTCCCCTTCGGATACGGGCTCTCCTACACCACCTTCGAGTATTCCGACCTGGACGTCCAGCCGAGCAACGACGGGTACGTGGTGAGGTTCACCCTCTCCAATACTGGAGATATGGCTGGCGTGGAGGTGCCCCAGCTCTATCTGGGCCCCCCCACCTCGTCCCCCGTACCCCTTCCGCCCAGAGCCCTTGCCGATTTCCAGGCAGTCAGATTGGATCCCGGCCAGAGTCAGGAGGTAAGCCTTGAGGTCGACCGTCGGGCCCTCTCCTACTGGTCGGAACAGGACCGAGCTTGGGTCCTCCTTTCTGGTCCCCGGCCCGTGTACGTGGGATCCTCTTCCCGGGACATCCAATTGGAGGGTGTCGCCGGGGGCTGACCTCAATCAGAGCTGGGTCATCTGACCTCCATCCAGCTCCGGCCAGAACCTCTTTCGATCGCTGGAGCCGGGAGGCCTCATGAAGAGGCCCCAGGCCCGCGCCCGCTGGCCGCGGACAGTCCGGGACCCTAGCATTCCAGCCGTACATCTCCCGCGACTCGAGGAGCCATCTCATGCTCGCCCGATACACACTGACTCTTGCCGCGCTGCTGGTAGCCACGCCACTCCCCGCGCCACTCCCCGCACAACAGACCGCCCGCGCCCGGCCGACAGCCGACCCGCACAACGTGGTCGCCAGTGGGTATGCACGCTTCACGGTCCTTACGCCGCAGCTCATCCGCATGGAGTGGTCCGGCAGCGGCGTGTTCGAGGACCGACCCTCGCTGGTGTTCCTGAATCGGGACACGCCGCCGGTGGAGTTCACTCGTCAGGAGGGAAACGGGTGGCTCGAGATCGCCACATCGAGGCTCCGGTTGAGATACCGGACGGATAGCGGTCGCTTCTCGCCGGAGAATCTCTCGATCACCCTGCGCAACGCGGACTCCACGGTGGCGTGGCGGCCCGGCCTGTCGGACAGCACGGCCAATCTGCGCGGCACCGCACGCACGCTGGACGGTGCCGAAGGCCCCGTGCCCCTCGGGCAAGGGCTGCTCTCGCGGGACGGTTGGGCCCTGGTGGACGATTCCGACCGACCGCTCTTCGACGACAGCCCGTGGCCGTGGGTGGTCCAGCGCCCCGCATCCGAACGGCAGGACTGGTATTTCTTCGGCTACGGCCACGACTATCGCCAGGCTCTGGGAGACTTCATGAGGGTGGCGGGCCGGATGCCTATGCCCCCGCGCTTCGCTTTCGGCGCGTGGTGGTCCCGCTACTGGGCGTACACGGATGCGGAGTTCATGGACTTGGTGCGGGACTTCCATCGCTACGACGTGCCTCTCGATGTGCTGGTCATCGACATGGACTGGCACAACACGTTCGAGCTCCGCTGGGAGGGGCAGCCCAGGGACCAGGCGGGGCAGACGCTGGGGTGGACGGGGTACACGTGGGACCGAGCGTATTTCCCGGATCCCGAGGCGTTCCTGGACTGGACGGCCAGACAGGGGCTTCGCACACCGCTCAACCTGCACCCGGCGTCCGGCATCCAGCCGCACGAGGCGCAGTACCCGGCCATGGCGCGGGCCATGGGCATCGATCCCGCCAGCGAAGAATACGTACCCTTCCAGATCGAGAACAAAAAATTCGCGGAGGCTTACTTTGCCAACGTGATCCATCCGCTGGGGCGGCAGGGTGTGGACTTCTGGTGGCTGGATTGGCAGCAGTGGGGCAACACGTCCATTCCCGGACTGAACCCTACGTGGTGGCTGAACTACGTGTTCTACACGGACATGGAGCGGGAAGGAAGGGCGCGGCCGCTCATCTTCCACCGCTGGGGAGGACTGGGTAATCACCGTTATCAGATCGGCTTCTCCGGAGATGCGTTCTCCACGTGGGAGGCGCTGGCATTCCAGCCCTATTTCACGGCCACGGCGGCCAACGTGGGTTTCGGGTACTGGAGCCACGACATCGGCGGGCACCTGTGGGGAGACGTGTCCCCAGAGCTGTACACGCGATGGATCCAATTCGGCATCTTCAGTCCCATCCTGCGTACGCACACGACCAAGAACCCGGACGCGGAGCGTCGCATCTGGGCGTATCCCGCCGAGTTCGCGGACGTGATGCGGGACGCGTTCCAGCTGCGCTACGCCATGATCCCCTACATTTACACAGCCTCGCACCGAGCGTACGAGACCGGTGTGGCCGTGGTTCATCCCCTCTACTATGACTGGCCGGAAGCGGACGAGGCGTACGCGAATCCGAACGAGTACTCCTTCGGCGACGACCTGCTCGTAAGACCCGTCGTGCAGCCCATGGACTCCGCCTCACTGCTTGCGGCCGAGACACTGTGGCTACCGCCGGGCACGTGGGTGGAGTGGTCCAGCGGCAAGCGACTGCACGGACCAGACACGCTCGAGCGCACCTTTGCTCTGAACGAGCTGCCCGTCTACGCCCGCGCCGGCGCCATCATCCCCATGCAGCCCAAGGGGGAGCGCAGCGGCGAGAAGCCGGCGGACCCGCTCATACTAGACGTCTTCCCCGGGGACTCAGGTTCCACGCGCGTCTACGAGGACGCTGGCAATTCGCAGGCGTACCAGGAGGGCGCGTACGCGCACACCCCGGTGTCCATGCGGCGCAACGGCCGCACCATTACCGTGGAGGTGGCATCGGTCGATGGCTCCTTCGAGGGCATGCTGCGCACACGCGGCTACGTAGTCCGCCTGCGCTCGACATGGCCGCCCACCCGCGTGACCTGGAACGGGACGGAGGTGCCGTATGACCCCCACAGTGCGGTTGGGAGTTGGGCCTACGATGGTGATGAGCTCACGACCATCGTGACGCTGCCGCGGGAGGACGTGAGTCGGCCCAAGACGCTCGTCGTGGAGCAGCCCTCGACGGTGGATGACGCCCTGCTGGACGGTGTGCCGGGCCAACTGCAGCGTCTCTACACGGCGATGACTATGCTGGAGACGCTCTGGTCCGCGGACTGGCCTTCGGATGCTTTTGTCACGCTGCAGCAGACGGGGCGACGGATCACGCTACACCCGGACTCGGCGCAAGTGGAGCTGCGGCGCTTCCATGCCCATCTGCCGGCAGTGTTGCGGCAGGTCCCGAACATGAAAGGGGACACCCTGGTGATCCGGAACGCGCTGCGGCACCTGGAGGTGGGCGGCGGCTGAAGTGGGCCTCAATCCCTGGTCAGCGCTGCCATCGGATCGGTCCTGAGCCGCCCCCGACCTGGGCAACACGTAGAGTTTTGGTTCAACGAGCCCCGGCCCTGGGGGTGAGGACCCCGGAGAGCCGGCAGATTCAAGAACGCTGGATCGGGAATGAGCCGGGTGGGGCGCGAACCCACGACCTACGGATAATAATTCTAAAAAGGCCAGTTTTCTGGAGTTGGCCAGCATTGTCTTACGGGATACAGCGTAAGCAGTTACACCGTTTTGAACCACCCCGAGTTTTCCCCAATCTTCCCCTGTTTTGGCACCTGATGCCAGACGGATGCGACACGTTTCCGTCGGTTGGGATGATGCTCTCGGAGACAGCAGAGGACGCATGTCTGAACACGTGGGAAGATCTCGGGTAGAAGGTCTTTCAATCCGAAATTCAAGGACACCGGGTATCGATTCAAACGTCGAGGACAGGCCCGAAGGTCCATCCTGAGGAGAGAAGGATGTCAATGACCAAGGGCGCTCGCTTTCTTTGGACGTTTGCAGTGACCGGAACTCTACTCGTCGCCGGCTGCGGAGATTCGTCGACTGGGATCAGTCCGGAGAATCAGCTTGAAGTCACGAATGCAGTCGACCAGTTCCAGTTTCAACTCACCGCTCTTGAGAACATCTCGGACAGTAGACGCTATGACTGGGAGAACACTGGGACCCAGGCCACCATCGATATCAGCCAAGCAATCACTGGCGGATCCGCGATCCTGACCATTCGCGACGCAGACGGTACGGTCATGTACGAAACTGACATCGCTGAGGATATGGACGGGACCACGCCAGTGGGAGTATCCGGAACTTGGCGGATTGACGTAGTCCTGGCCGGGACTGCGGGGACTTTCAACTTCCGGGTCCAAAGAACAACCTGAGTACTCGAAGCTGGCCTGCCCCCTCAACGCCGCTCAGTAGAAACCTCCGTTTGCCGGGTGGGGCTCGAACCCACGACCTACGGATTGGAACACCATCACGACTCTCGGATGGCCCGACAGCGTCAGAGTGAGCTGAAAACAACCAGGGGAGGAAGGAATCCGCTCTCACGTCCGAGCCATGAACGGACGCCGCGATGGAACAAACCGCGGCCGACGAGCTGTAAGCGCTGTCTGGCACCGGGCAGACGCCAGAATTCCGCCTGACCGACCCGCCCGGAATCGGCAACCGTGAAAGCTACGGCTGCTGCGCTGGTTTCGGGTCGTTTCCAGGGAAAGGAGCAGCCCGGGCCGGCCAGCTCCCCGGGCTGCACCTGAGGAATGTCCCCCTAGACTTTCATCTGGCCGGTTCCCTCCACTACGCCCACTACATCGCCTCGATCGCGCCGATGATCTGCTCGGCAAGATCGATCAGCGGCTGGCCCTCTACCGTGGTGAGGACTCCATCGGCGGTGAACGTCTCCACTTTATCGATGAATGCCCAGAGGTTGTTCAGGGCCACATGGCTCTGACCGTTCTCAAGCTTCTTCAGGACCACATCCAGGGTCACCAGGAGCGAATTGGCCTGACCCTGGTTCAGCGTACCGGTGCCGTCGGGCCCGAGCGCCACCACGTCCTCCATCAGGAGCGCCAGGTTTCCCCCCCGAAGCTCGTAGGCGCCGATGTCGCAGGGCCCGCCGCTGGGCTGCGGACGGGTGACACCCCGTTGGTCGGTGAGGACCGGGACATCCGCGTGGTCCGTACAGGTGCCCGCATCGATGGCGGGGCTGCCCGCCAGCAGCGCGTGGGTTTTGGTGGTTCCGGGACCGTTGAGCTGGAGTGTGCCCAGCAGCGCATCGGTCACGCCGGTCTGGTCAGTGGCCTCATCGAAGCTGGGGGTCCCGCTGCCTGCACCGATCAGGTTGTAGCCCATGCTGGAGTATGCGGCTGCGGATCCGCCCACATCGGCGGCGGTAGTGCCGGAGCGGGTGTTGCCCCAGATGATACTGCCCTTCACGTCCATGTGGGTGCCAGCGTGGTAAACGTCTACACCTCCGCTCCCTGCGGTCGCGTTGTTGTCGGTGATGGTGCTGAGGATGATCCGCGTAGTGCCCTGAAAGCGGTAGATCCCTCCAGCCGAAGACGCGGTGTTGCCGGAGATCGTGCTGTTCAGGATGGTGGTAGAGCCTAACTGGAACCGGGCTCCGCCCCCGTTGCCGGCGGCGGCAGTGTTGCCGGAGAGGGTACTGCGCTCCAGTGTCAGGGTGGTAAGGTAAGCGTACATTCCGCCCCCGTTGCCGGTGGCGGCGGTGTTCCCGGAGATCGTGCTTTCCGTGATCCAGACCGCCCCTCCCCCATAGGATACTATTCCTCCTGCCCCCCCCGCTTGGTTACCGCTGACGACGCAGTCGGTGATGATCAAAGTGCCCGTTGCGTTATAGATCCCCCCGCCGCTGCCCGTGGCCTGGTTTCCGCTGATGACGCAGTCGGTGATGGTCAAGGTCCCTATGGTCTTATAGATGCCTCCGCCGTTGGCCGCGCTACCGTCCGCGATGGTCAGCCCGGAAAGGGATGCCGTGACGCCCGCTCCGAAAGTGAACACACGGTGCGCGTTGTCCCCGCTCACCGTCAATTGTGCAGCCCCGGGACCGGTGATGGTCAGGTTCTTGTTGATCTGCAAGGTGGACGTGAGCGTGATGGTGCCGGTAGCGCTCTCGGCAAAGGTGATGGTAGCACCGGGGGTGGCAGAGGCGATTGCCTCCCTCAGCGAGCAGTGCGTGACATCGCAGCCGTTCGCGTCAGTGACATCGTCGCCAGCGTTCACCACCGGTCCCGCGGCAACCAGATCGAACGCGGGCCTGACGGTCCCATCGGGGGCGGTTGGCATGGAATCGCTACACGCTCCGAGGCCCAGAGCTAGCAGGGCTCCGAGGCACAGCACCCGTTTCATTGTCGTTCTCCTGTCTGAGATCAGCAGCGCAAGTGATGAGAAAAGTGCAAGCCTACGCATTGAGCACCTCCAAAGCAGATGGTTCTACCGAGGAGCCGCCAGGCAGTCAGCCAGGAGCTGGTGGTTCCCATGATGCGCTGAGACCATGGCGGAGGCGGAAAGGAACAGCGCAAGACGGTTCGAAGTGGGACGCCTCCTTCAATATGGTTAAGGAATGGTGAGAATATGCTGTGCGCATTCACCCACCGCGAGTACGTAAAAACACCTACGATGAGGCAATGGATCGGCAACAAGTTGGCCCAAAAATGGCCTCCCAGGAGATTCCCCGAGAGGCCAAAAACCACAGTCATTTTTGAATGAGCCGGGTAGGGTTCGAACCCACGACCTACGGATCAAAAGGTGAATGGCCTGTTTGTTGTGGTTCCGTTACGGTCAACTCCCATAGACATTTGGGAAAGAGGACCAGACAGGATCAAACCCGAGTAAACCTGGATAATCGGCTCCGCGAGTTACCCTTCGAGTCCCCCTTCTATCTCACATCAACCATGCTATGAACAAGGTCCCAAGCAGAGGACTGGGTCACCGCTCAAGGAAAACAGTCTCCCATAAATCCGGGGCGGTTCATCCTCCCCGAGACAGTGCTCCATCAGGCGGGTGAATCTTGAAGCTTCACCGAAGCCCCTGAACGAACCTCTGGCCTCCGAGAGGCGGCTAGCCTAACGTAGAAATAGGGGGTCGAACCTGGGGTCTTTCAGAAGGCTGGCGAGGTCCTCTACAAGGTGGCAAGACATCCTTGCTGCGCCACACTACTCCGAAGGGTCGCTGGTCATGGGACTGGAGTTCTCCACTTGAATACCCTCCTGGACCGTCGGCTAGAACAACAGGCGGCCTGGGTCGCGCTCATGACGAGTGTGGCCGACAACCTGGCGAGGCTCACCAGAAGATCTGTGAGGCGGCACCTTTACAGCGGATTCCTTCTTCGAGGCGCCATGATCGAGAGGTCCCTCGACGAACTAGCCGAGGAGCTCGGACGCGGGGGAGAAACCCTGAGCCCTTCGACCTCGACCTTCCTCACCCTGCATCTGAATTCCTACTACTTCAACCTGTGTGGATCTCTGGACAATCTCTCGTGGGCTCTGATCTACCAGTTCCGCCTGCTCAAGGAAGTAAATGAGAACCTGCAGGAACATCAGCAGTTTGCAGCTCTTCACAGGAAACCGCTCCTGACCTCGTTGGAGAACAGCGGCCGGCCCGGTCTGGCGGCCCTGATCAGGGACTTCCAGGATTGGTGCCTCGACCTCCTTACACTCCGTGACCCAGGGGCGCTCAGGATCCCCTTGAACCTCCCTTCTGTTCTCAGCGGTGCGACCAACCCCGGGGGACGGGGAAGATCGGAGGGCGGGCTCAAGGATGCCGAAGAGAGCCTTCGCCCCTGGATCATACGAGAAGCGCCGGGCGTCGAGATCCTGGACCCGACCCGGAGGATTTCCCGAGACCAAGATCAGTGGCTAGCTCTGGCAGGAGTGGTCGTGAACGGGATTCTCACGGAGATGCCCTAACCGGTTGAAAGCGGGTTCGGTTTTCGAACAGGCGCCCGGGCCCTCCGACCCTGAATCGGCACACTATAGGCACACAAACGTCAATCGGGACTTCCGTCGCTGGAAGTCCCGATCTCTTAAATCATTTTTTTTCAGCGTCTTATTCTAAGTGAGCCGGGTGGGGCTCGAACCCACGGCCTACGGATTAAGAGATGAGATATGTGTTTGCTGCGTTTTGGTTAAGATCATTTCTCATATAGATTCAGCGAAGAGAACTAAACAGGACCAACGTCTACGAAACTGGGGCGATCGAATACCGCAGTGACCCTTCTTGTCACCCATTGGGTTGATCCCCCTTTGGGGGAAGAGAAGGACTTGGGCTCGTTTCCCAGCCGTGCACCGGTCCTCAGGCTTCACTCGACAGCCAGTGCTTTCATTGGGTCGATTCGAATGGCCCTCCGTGCCGGAAGCCAAACCGCTGCCCCAGCGACCAGCCCCAGGCATAGAGGCGCCGCTAGGAAGACTAAGAGGTCGTGTGGCCCCACAGCGAAAAGGAGGCCGGCGGACGAGAGTGCCGAGGACCCTGCGTAGACGGCGCCTGTCCCCAGTGCCGACCCGAGTAGGATGAGGCCTGCCGCCTGGCCCATGACCGTCGCGTAGATCTCTCTCCTTTGGGCGCCGAGCGCCATACGGAGCCCAATCTCCGGAATCCTCCTGGCGACAGAGAATCCAACGACACCGGCCACTCCCACTGCCGATAGAATGAGGCTAATGGCCCCGAACAAGAGAAGGAGGGTTGTCCGAAAGCGGGGAGCGGCAACCGTGCCGCTCACGACTGCGTTCATGGGCTGAACATTCTCAATGACCAGGTTGTTTTCAACGCTGCGGACAGCGGGTAGAACCACGTTGGCCAACAAGGTAGGATCCCTTTCCGACCGGACTGCCAGGCTCATACCCCAGCGACGGAGGGGGTCCATCTCCTGTGCAAACGGAACATAGATCGCTGGAACCGGATCAGTGGCGAGACTGAAGTGATGGACGTCACCCATAATACCGACCACTTGCCGGCTGACGTTGGGTACTTCTGGTCTGGTCTCAAAGAGAGTGACCTTTTCCCCGACGGCCTCATCATTTTGGAACATCTGCTCCCGAGCGGTTTCGTTGAGGATCCCCACAGGTAGGGCGCCTTCGTCGTCCGCCTCGGAAAACTCTCGGCCGTCTGACAGGGTCAACCCCATGGCGGTGAAGTACCCAGGGGTCACCACACGGACTTCCAGACACCGATAGCTTGGTTCGAGGTCACCCGGCTA
>JASFVN010000157.1:0-9693 GCA_050049805.1 Gemmatimonadota bacterium | reverse complement strand
GTGTACACGCCGACCAACCCAAGCCTCTACCTGTACCAGGCCCGGATCCCTGCCTTCTACGACCTGATCATCTACTTCGACGGAACCACCCCTGCCGTGGGCCTTCCCTTTCAATATCCCAGCAGCTGGTGAGCCACCTTCGAGCGGGCGCCGCCTCAGACCGAACTCGAACCCAATTCCCGCCCAGCCGCGAAGGCCTTCTGGTTCAGCTCCAGAAGCTTGGCGGGGATCCGCTCCTGTAGCGTCTGAGACCAGACTTCACCAGGGATATCCAAACGGCCGGCGAGAGCGCCGAGAAGAATCACGTTCGCGGCTCGGTGGTTTCCCAGCTCGATGGCTCTTTCCGTTGCCGGGACCACAACGACATCGAAGCCCTTCTCCTCGAGGAAGTCGTTGCCCTCGTCAGGGTAGGCCCGGGTGTCGGCCATCCGAACCGGTTCCACCTTGTGATCGTTCACGATGATGGTTCCGCCGGGCTTCACGAAGTGGGCATATCGGAGTGATTCAAGTCGCTCGAGGGCCAGGAGGTAGTCCACCTGACCCCGGGGCGCCATGGGGGAGTGGACCCTGTCGCCGAAGCGAACGTGGCTGAATACGGCCCCACCCCGTTGAGCTACACCGTGAAACTCCCCCTGCTTTACGTCCCGTCCGTCGGCCAGGGCCGCCAGGGCCAGGATCTCGCTGGAGAGGATCACTCCCTGCCCCCCGACTCCCGAGATGAGCACATTCGTCACGGCCATGGGTCAGCCCTCCTTCCCCGCCGGCACCCCGGCCTCATCCACGGGGAGGATGGCGTCCACCGGACAGAGCTGGGCGCAGATGTCGCATCCGATACACTCCCAGTCGCGGATCCAGGGGTAATCGCCCCGGCGGACCAGGGCGGGGCAGCCCGATTCGAAGCAATACTCGCACTGGATACAGGCATCTTCATCCACCCAATAGGGGACTCTCTCCTTCGCTTTCTCCTCCGGGAGCAGCACGCAGGCTCTCCGGGCGATGACTACGGCGGGGCCTGGATGGGCGAGAGCATCCTTTACGGCCCTCCTCATGTCCCGCAGCTCATAGGGATCGATGACGGTCACGTGTTGGACGCCGATGGCCCGGATCAGAGCCTCGAAATCCACGGAGGGTGCCGGGGCGTCCTGCAACGTGTGCCCAGTTCCTGGATGCTCCTGGTGTCCGGTCATTCCGGTGGTGCTGTTGTCCAAAAGGACCATGGTGGTGGGGACCTGGTTGTAAACGGCGCTCATGAGGCTCGGGAGCCCGCTGTGAAGGAAGGTGGAGTCTCCGATGACCGCCACCACCTTTTCCTCTCCGGCAATACTGAAGCCGGAAGCGTTGCCGATGCTGGCCCCCATACAGAAGGTGGTGTCGATGGCCGAGAGGGGTGGCAGGCACCCCAGGGTGTAGCATCCGATGTCCCCTGTCACCAGGGTCTTCAGCTTTCGAAGGGCGCTGAACGTGCCGGAGTGGGGGCACCCGGCGCACATCTTCGGAGGCCGGGGGAGAATCGCGATCTCTTTGGAGAAATCGGCGGAGACGTCGGTTCCCTTCAGCCCGTTCGCCACCAACTCCGCACTGAGCTCGCCGATATTGGTGAAGCGTTCCTTGCCGATCACGTTCAGAATCCCCAATCGGGCCATCTCCTCCTGGATGAACCCTTCACTCTCCTCTACGACGAAGACTGTGTCGAAGCGGGCGCAGAACTCCTTGAGGCGCTCCTCTGGGAGTGGATAGATCATCCCGAGCCTAAAGACCGTGGCCTCCGGGGCAGCCTCCTTCACGTACTGGTAGGGGATGCCGTGGGTCACGACACCGATGTTCGGATCCCCCTCCTCGACGACGTTCCGTTCGAACTCGTTGGCGTATTCTCTCAACCGGTCCAGCTTGTTCTCCAATTCGGGCCGGCGGAAACGAGCGTAGACGGGAATGGCGTACTGGGTGGCATCAGGTGAAAAGGCCTTCCTTGGGACCTCCTGGCGTTTGCCTGGCTCGACGATTCCCCGGGTATGGGCCAGGCGGGTGGTGGTTCGAAACATGACGGGAGTTCGGAAGCTCTCGCTCAGCTCGAAGGCTTCCTTGATCATCTCCCGGGCTTCCTCCGCATCAGCCGGCTCCAGGAGAGGCACCTTTCCCATCTTGGCGAAATACCGGCTATCCTGCTCGTTCTGGGACGAGTACATGCCGGGGTCGTCGGCCACCAGCACCACGAACCCTGCGTTGGTTCCTGCGTAGGGAAAGACCATGAAGGGATCGGCGGCGACGTTCAGACCCACATGCTTCATGGTTACCAAGGTCCGGATGCCTCCCAGGGCGGCACCCATTCCCTCGTCGAAGGCTACTTTCTCGTTGGTGGACCAGTGGGCGGCCACGCCCTCGTACCCTGCCAAGCTTTCCAGCACCTCGGTGCTCGGAGTGCCGGGGTACCCGGCCGAAAAAGACACTCCCGCTTCCCAGGCTCCCTGGGCGATGGCCTCATTGCCGGACATCAGTTTCCGCGCCACCTGCACTCCTCCTCTACCGTGGATCATTATTTCCGGCCTCGCTGAGCCGTCCTCTGGCTCAGTACATTGGGACACTCTACTGCGCAGGGGGCAAAACGACAAAGGGTGGGCATGGCGTCGAGACCAGCGGTGAACCCGAAGTACCTTCGATCCGGCACCTACGTCGACTCGGATCACCCGGAGGTGATCCGGTTCTCCGAAAGGGTTGCCGGGCTTCCGGCCGAATCAGGAATGGCAGGGGTTGAGGGAATGTCCGCGGCTGAAGCCCGGGAAAAGGCCGTGGCAATCTACTACGCCGTCCGGGACGAGTTCCGCTACGAACCCTACCATATCGACCTCAATCCAGACGCAATGAAGGCCAGTTCGTTGCTGGATCGCGGTTTCGGGTTCTGCATAGCGAAGGCGGTCCTCATGGCCGCCGCGGCCCGGGTCCAGGGGATTCCGGCCCGCCTCGGTTTCGCCGACGTTCGAAACCACCTCACCACCGAGCGGCTCCGGAGGTCCATGGGCACCGACCTCTTCGTCTACCATGGCTTTGCCGAAATTCTGGTGGGAGATGCCTGGGTGAAGGCCACACCGGCCTTCAACAGGTCCCTTTGTGAGCGTTTTGGAGTGGACACCCTGGAGTTCGACGGCATCCACGACTCCGTCTTCCAGCCCTTCGACAACGTGGGAAACCAATACATGGAATACGTCCGGCACCATGGATCGTATGCCGATCTGCCTTTGGAGGACCTTCGGATGGCCTTCGAGGAGGCCTACCCGCAGCTGATGGCCGGGGGTGTGTGCCACCTTGCCGGCCGTTTCGAGGAGGACGCCCGATCCGACCGCCGACGCCGATCGCCAAGACTGTGAGGAAGGTTCGGCCGGGCGACGGGTGAAGGTGATATGGCCCCCTCTGAAGCCACAGCCCGGCAGCTGATCGGATGTTACCGTCGCGAATCAAGCTCGGAGCGCGTAGCTTCTCTCCCGCCATGCCGGCCAAGTCCGGCGTTCTTCGTCGAACTCCATGCTGAGGAGTGGGGATGAAATCCTACAACATCGGAATCCTGGGGGGGGATGGGATCGGCCCCGAGGTCATGCGTGAGGGGTTGAAGGTGCTGGAGGCGGTGGCCGAGGTGGAAGGGTTCGGATATGACCTCATCGAATACCCGTACGACAGCGAACATTACCTGAAGACGAAGGAGTTGGTGCCCGACTCCGTCATCGACGAATGGCGGACGCTGGATGCCTTCCTTCTGGGCGCCATAGGGCATCCGGACGTGGAACCGGGCCTCGTGGAGCGCTCCGTGATCCTGGGGCTTCGTTTCGGCCTGGATCTCTATATCAACCTCCGTCCCATCAAGCTTTACGCCGAGCACCTCTGCCCTCTGAAGGGGAAGGGTCCCGAGGACATCGACTTTGTCGTGGTGAGGGAGAACACCGAGGGGATGTACTCCCAGATCGGCGGGCACCTCAAGAAGGGAACACCCGACGAAGTTGCCATCGTCAACGGGGTGTACACCTGGAAGGGATGTGAGAGGGCCTCCCGCTATGCCTTCGAGCTGGCTCAGAAGAGGGTGGAAGAGCGAGGGGCGGACTACAAACCTCAGGTCACGTTGGTGGACAAGGCCAACGCCGTGCGTCCCCAGGACATCTGGACCCGGGCTTTTGCATCGGTGGCTAAGGACTTCCCCGGTGTGGCCACGGACCACGCCTACGTGGATGCCGCCTGCATGTGGATGATCAAGAACCCGGAATGGTTCGACGTGGTGGTGACGACCAATCTCTTCGGAGACATCGTGACGGACCTGGCCGCCATGCTTCAGGGGGGAATGGGGATCGCCGCTTCCGGGAACATCCACCCGGGCCGAACCTCCATGTTCGAGCCCATCCACGGCTCGGCTCCCAAGCACGCCGGAAAGAATGTGGCCTGCCCCCTGGGCATGGTCTCCTCCGTACAGATGATGCTGGACTTCCTGGGGGAGACGGCGGCCGCAGCCCGGGTCGAGAAGGCCATGGCGGATCTTCTGAGCAGCGGTGCCGTGCCCTCGGCGGACGCCCGAAGCGGGATCGGGACCTCCGAGATGGGGGATATGGTGGTGGAGAGGGTCAGGCCCGACTGAGGAGATCGGCCTAGCTCAGCAACCCCTTGGCGACGACCAACCGCTGGATCTCGTTGGTGCCTTCGTAGATCTGGTGGAGCTTGGCGTTGAGAGGATTGGTCGAGATCGTCTCAGGGATCGGGCGGCGGTCGGAGGGATGTTTCGACTATCCGGGCAGCTTTGATCAAGTCCTTTACCAGACGCTCTTCCACATCCACGAAGCCCTCGTACTCTGCATCATTTCGGCGTTGGTGAGCCATGGCCAGGACCCTCCAGACTTCGGGACCAAGTCCGAGGGTATGGGGAAGGACCTGGAACACGATATACCGGTTCGCTGGACGGAAGCCTGTACGCCGGAGGGCTGCCAGACACAGCGCGTGGGCCGCATTGTAGGCGAGGTCGAACCGGCTCTCAGGGGATAGGGCGGGGTTCTCGGCATCGGCGAGGCGGGCCTTTCCCGAAGCGACCAGACCAGCGTATTCCCGTGGCTCGACGGGCTCGGGATGCAGCTGGCCGGAAGCTTCCAGGTTTTCAAGTGGGGAGATCATGATCTTCCCCGATGATCCACACCTTCGGTTGCTGTAGGACCTTTGTCAGGAACGGATTTTCCTCCTCGACCTTCCGGGCGAACTCGGCCGAGGCGTGGATCGTAGGGCTCACTGGGCGGCCCAAGCGGGACGAGGCAGACTCCAAGGCGACGAACAGTTCGGCGTAGGTCAGGTGGTCGCTGACGACCATGAGATCCACGTCGCTCTCGGCTCCGGCGGATCCCTTGGCCACAGATCCGAACACGAAGGCAGCCCGGATTCCCCTCTGGAAAGGTTTCAGGGCCTCGCGAAGCACGTCTCCGAGGCCGGATGTCTTCAGCACGATACCCAGCAACTCGTGGAAGATGGGAGCCCCATGGTTTGCCTTATAATGTTTCTGGCGGCCGACTCGCGAGGTGGTCACGAGGCCCGCCGCCTCCAGGCGGGCCAGCTCCCGCTGCACGGCACCGCTCCCCGCATCCAACCTCCCAATGATCTCATTGGTGTAGAAGCTCCGGCCCGGGTGGCCGAAGAGCAGACCGAGCACTCGCTGGCGGACCTGGCCGAAAAGGGCATCGGCCAGACCGAGGGTGTGTCGATCTTCTTCGCTGGGGAGCGTTGAATTACCCATATTGAGTACATTAATACCCAATATGGGTAAAAACAAGAGGGCCATCCGGGTGTGGTTCCTTCTGAACTAGCTCAGCAACCCCCTGGCGACGACCAACCGCTGGATCTCGTTGGTGCCTTCGTAGATCTGGTGGAGCTTGGCGTCCCGCATGTACTTCTCCACCGGGTACTCCTTCATATAGCCGTAACCACCCAGGATCTGGACGGCGTTGGTCGTCACCTCCATGGCCCGGTCCGCGGCGAAGCACTTGGCCATGGCGGATTCCGTCGTGTTCCGCTTCCCATTGTCCTTGAGCCAGGCGGCGTGCCAGCAGAGGTGCCGGGCGGCGTTCACCTTCATGGCCATGTCGGCCAGCATGAACTGGATGGCCTGGTGCCCGGCCAAAGGCTTCCCGAACTGGACCCGCTCCTTGGCGTACTGGGTGGCTACTTCCAGGGCGGCCCGGGCGATGCCGACGGCGGCGGCTCCCACCGTGGCCCGAGACTCGTCCAGGGTCATCATGGCAATTTTGAACCCATCCAAGCCTTTCCCCAACCGATACCGGGCCGGTACCCGGACATCCTGAAAGATGACTTCCCGGGTGTCGGCGGCCCTTTGGCCCATCTTGTTTTCTTTCTTGCCGATGGTGATCCCAGGTGTGTCCGCCGGAACCATGAAGCCCGAGAACCCTCTGTTTCCCAATTCGGGGTCCTCCATGGCGAAGACAGAGTAGATGCTGGCCACGCTTCCGTTGGTGATGAAGTTCTTTGTGCCGTTGAGGACATACTCGTCACCCTCGAGCTTTGCCGTAGTCCGCATGGCGGCCGCGTCCGAACCGGCCCCGGCCTCCGTGAGACAGAATGCCGCCAGGTTGGGTCCTTCGGTGTGAGGCGGGAGGAGCTCGGCCTTCAACTCATCGCTTCCGCCGATGAAAAGGGGTGTGAGGCCCAGGGTGTTTCCCCCCAACGTGCAGGCAACGCCCCCGCAGGCGGCTCCCAGCTCCTCGTTGAAGAGACAACCCTCCAGCGTCCCAAGGCCTGCGCCTCCGTATTCCTCCGGCACGGCGTAGTGGAGGAACCCGATGTCGAAGTACTTCTCAACGATCTCGGGGCTGTGCCGTTGCTCCTCATCGAGGATGGGCGCCAGCGGGACGATCTCCCTGGTCGCGAATTCGCGTACCAGATCACGAAGGGCTTCCTGTTCGTCGGTGAGGGAGAAATCGATCACCTGGGGTCTCCGGGTTGGGTAAGGTTTTTAAAGGGCGGATCGGACGACCCCGGCCAAACGGGCCACACCCTCTCGGATCGTTTCCGGTGTCACGTTGCTGAAGTTCAATCGGAGGGCGTTCTTGGTGCTTCCGTCTACGGAGAACACGGCGCCGGGGATGTAGGCCACCTTCTCTTCAATGGCTCTGTGGAACATCTCTGTGGTGTCGATGTGGTCCGGGAGGGATACCCACACAAAGACACCCCCATCCGGTTTGCTCCATCGGGCGACTCCCGAGAGATGCTCCTGCAGGGCCCCCAGCATGGTGTCGCATCGTTCTCCGTGGGTTGCCGAGATGGCCTCCAGGTGAGGCTCCAGCATCCCTCGTTTCAGGAAGTCCGCCACCGCTCGCTGGTAGAGGGTGGACGACTCCAGGTCGAAGGATTCCCTGAGGGTGGTGATCCTGGCCATCAGCTCGGCGGGAGCCACGATCCATCCCAGGCGAAGCGCCGGAGCCAACATCTTCGAGAAGGAACCCAGGTAAAAGACCATCCCGGCTTCGTCGTGGGCCTTGATGGGAGGGATGTCAGTCCCTCGGAACCGTAACGGGGCGTAGGGATCGTCTTCGATGAGAGGTACCTGGTACCTTGCGGCAAGCTCGGCCAGATGCTCCCTCTTTCCCTCATCTACCGACACACCGAGGGGGTTGTGGAAGTCGGTGATCAGCACCGAGAACCGAGCTGCTGGAGCGGCCTTCAGGGCCTCTTCGAAGGCTTCGACCTCTACTCCCGAGTCGAGGTCGGTGGGGAGAGATCGAACCGCCGAATCCCTTCCGAGGGTCACCTGGTGAATGCCGGTAAAGGTGACTTCCTCGATGACGGTCGCCTCTCCGGGATCCAGGAAGAGCCTGGAAAGGATGGCCAGCCCGTGCTGGTTTCCGTTGGTGATGAAGATCTCTTCAGCGGTGCACCGAACACCTCTCGATCCCATGTACTCGGCGATCCATGCCCTGAGTTCCAGGAGCTGAGGGCTGTATTGGAGAGCTCGGGGACCATCCCGGGTAAGGATTCGATCGATGGATTCCCGGAGACCTTCGAGAGGCAGGTGTTCGCTGGCTGGAAGGCCCCCGGCCAACGAGATGACGTTCGGGTCCACGGCGAAGCGCAGGAGCTCGCGCATCACCGATCGCTGCAGGTTGGTTCCTTCCCTGCTCAGGCGAAGGCCATCAATGGGCATGAAGGCATCTTAATGGGCTGGGCGCCGGGCGCAACAGAGGGTGGCCGAGGAGGCGTCGGGGTGGCGAGATGCTGCGGGGCCGGCTGGCCCACCGTACCTTCACGTCGACGTCGTCGTAACGTTAGCCAACCCACCCAGGATTACCATGACCAAGTCGACCTCCTCCAAATCCGGGTTCTTCCGCAGGTTCCTGGGTTTGCCCTTCATCTCCATGGCGGGTTTCCCCGCCCTGATTGCCGCCCAGGAACTGGTTCCTCCCGACGGACCGTCGGTCCTCTCCGACCTCCGGGTCGTTCTGGACACGGGTGTGGTCCTCCAGGATGGGAATGACGACCAGGTCGTGGACGGCCTCGACCTCCGGCTCCTCCTGGCTCCCGATCCGACGGAGACAGAGGTGGCTGCCGCGGCAAACCTGGCGGCCCGTTTCGGATTCGAGACCTCCGCCACCGACCTGGGTTTGGCGGGCATGGCTCGTGCCGGTGAGGGTCATGACCGGCCCGTGGTCCTGGTAGGGGCCAGCGCTGTGGACGCGGTGGGGCTTCCGGATGGGGCGGAGGAGATTCGGAGGGGGCTGGCTCCGGGCCAAGGCGTGCTGGGCCGGGTCGCCAGAAGTGGGGCCTTCTCCCGGGGCGGTCTCTCCGTAACCGGCTACGATGCCACGGGCTTGATGGCGGTAGCCGGGTATCTCTCGGGCAGGTATCCCGGAGTTTGGGAGCCGGACGGGGTCACCTGGAAGGAGGTCGGAGAGAAGGTCGAAGAGTTCTTGGAGGGCCGTGATCTGAAGTGGATCGGGTTGTCTCTGGACCAGATCGTGGTGGAGAAAGGCCTCTCGGGTATCCCGCGGGCTCGCATGGTGGTGTTCGTCCACGATGGGCCGGACTTCGAAGGAGCGGTGGCGGCTTTCCTCGGTGAGGATACGGTTTCAGCCGGCCATGAGGATCCTGGCGAGAAAGACCCAGGCGTGGAGGGACCCGTCGAGGGGAAGCCCGACACCCTGGCGGTTCCCCAGGAGACCGACTCTACGGCGGCAAGGGAGGATCAACGCCTGGAACTCTCTGATCTGGAGTTTCGGGGACTCCATCGTCTGGATGTGAAGATCGAGAGTCAGACGGCGACCAGGACCCTCACCCTCAGACCCCGGGAGCCATGGGAGCTCCGGGATCCCGCCGCCTTCAGGCCCGGGGCTGACGTGTCCTTCTCCCTTCCCGGCATCTACCAGGTCGGCGGCCTCTTTCGGGACACCAACCGGGATCTGGTTCCCGACGAGACCGCGGCCTTCATCTCTCTCAGCGGCTCTGGTGGGGCCAGCGCGGTCGTCGATTTGGCATCCCGTATCGGGCTGGAGACCGCCGGGGCCCGCTTGCCCCTGGTCCACATGGGTGCCGGGGAGAACGATCCGACGACTTTCGGTTTTCCCATCCTGGTGGGCACCGACCACTACCAGCTACGGCGGCTGCAGGAGGAGGGCAAACTACCCGAAACCGAAGTGGGTCCCGGGGAAGGATTCGTCCAGTTTGTCGAGAACG
>JASFVN010000156.1:0-9695 GCA_050049805.1 Gemmatimonadota bacterium | reverse complement strand
AGCAGCAAATCAGTGCCAGCGGGAAGGCTTGGAGTAGGGACGTGGATCGAAGCTTTAAGAACGGAGAGCCGTCCGTCGCCATTTCGCCTCCGAAGTTCGTTTCTTGTCGGCTTCTCTGGAAAGGCCCGGCGGCGTTAAGCCGAGCACAGGACCGGTCGTGGGCTTGAGGAATCTTCCGCGTCGGCTGGACAGCCGCAACTGCGTAGGGGCCCGGAGGTACCGGAGAATGCAGGACTGAGCTGCGGATCCTTCGGCCCTCCGCTCTCCTCGCGCACCAGCTGCTCGCCGATGTCACGTCGGAAGTTGCGGGTCAGCCTCCCTCTACCGGAACCAGCTGCATCCCGAGTTGTTGCATGAGATCCAGCACGTTGAAGTAAACCCATTCCTCCACGATCTGGCCGTCCACGATACGGTCAATCGCTACCCCTGAGAAGGAGACGCTTCGTCCCGTCGCTGGCATCCCTCGCATATCCCCTGTGTGCGTTCCACTGAAGGTCCACAAGAAGGCGATCTTTTCTTGAGCGAGGAACATGTCGTGGACCTGCATGGAAAGGTCAGGGAATCCATCATGGTTCCCCTGGTAGTAAGCCTTCAACGCATCCAACCCGACGATGTCCTCCGGCAGGCTGCAATCGTGGATAAGAGCGTCGGCAGAGTAAATCCGGTCAAGGAGATCCAGATCCGGCGTGTTTCGGGCTTCTTCATAGATTGCGCCGACCTCCTCGGCTCTTTCCATCGAGATGATCCCAGCCGGTGGAGGGGAACCCGATGCGGCGTAGAAGTACCAGGCAGCAAGGCCGGCGAAAACAAGGGCAAGGAGCACAACGACAAGACCTTTCATGGGACCTCCTGGCTGTGGGGAGATGCCAACTATCTAACCCCATCAACTATTCGCTGCAACTTTGCGGTGCGGATAATTTGCGCCGGGGTGGTGCACGTTCGAAGTCGGATCTCGAGTCCTCGAAGGGGTGCTTCTATCTGTTGAACTCATACCATCCGGTCCAAGAGCCGGCATTCATCAACACGCTGTAGCTCTGACCGGGTTCCAACTGACCACCGTAACCGAGACTTGATGCTCCGGCGGGTGTCGTTCCGAATGTCACCGGGGATTCAAACCGCCCTTCGATTCCCCAGAGTGGAAAGGCGCCGCCGTAGACAATGAGGCCCGTCAACCGGCAGTCCGCCCATTGGAAAACCACCTCCTCACCCACCACGGCCTGGAATCCAGGGGGACTCGTGGCTCCACACAACTCCGGCTCGGTCGGTCCGTCGCAGCCAAGGGCTGAATGGAGACAGATCCCAAAAAGAAGCCAAAGGGGTCTTCGCCTACGCATCTTGGTCTCCAGCAGACAGCCATGAAGTGCTGTCATTCTACCTTTGTCCGTCATGTTTCCCCCACAATCTCTTCCACAGCAAGAAATGGATGGTCCCCGAAGGAGGCACCCCACCTACCTCCTGAATGACACGGAAACCCGAAGAGCACCTCGGGATGATATCTGTAACGAAGGCTGAAACGTTGGGACTGGCACCTCCCGCCAGCCCTCCGACCCCCGCGCAGCTCCTACCAGACTCCCAATCACCAAACCGGAGAGCCCGGCGAATACCGAGCCGAACGCGAACCGCCAGATCGCGGGCGGACAGTCCTCGGCGCCGCTGCTGCAATGGCCAAGAGCGGTAACCCTGACTCGGTCACCAGGTTCAACAGGTCCACGTTCTTGAGGGACGATGGGTCCACCCCTGAGCAGTGAACCGGTCAGAATAAGTGCCAGAACGATATTCTTGTCGGGTGTCATCCTTCACCTCCCCGAGGTGAGGGAATAGTGATACCCAGCTCCACACGGCCATCGGCAAGGGCCCTGACACGGGGATTAATCCTCGGAAGGGAAACCTTCTCCCATCGATCCTCGGTACGAACCAGGCCGATGACTGCTCCCACCAGGATGGGGGTTGGCGCCACGAACAGCACCAACAGACAACCCATCCCTTCACAACTGTTACCGAGCGCTAACCCGCCTGCCGCAGCTATGCCTGTCCCCACCAATAACGATTTCCGTGCCCCGGGTCCTTTTCCTATGGCGGCCCCTATGAGAGCACCTGCCCCAAAGCCGAGAACAGCCGTGCGTGGATCGAAGACCGGGTAGTAATCCTTATCGCCCAGGAGCCCACCGGCCACTGCCCCCAACGTGCCGCCAATCAGGGCACCTTTTGTCGCTGTCCCATTCCAGCGATGCCGACCCCGGTATACCTGTAGGCCCCGCACCGTGAACACAGGGCAGCTCACGACCTGACCGTCCATCCTCATATAGACCGAATCTCCTTCAACCCCTCCGAATTCCCCGTCCTTCCTCGGAAGGTCGCATTCGGATGCTGAAATCCTCACACGGTCCCCAACGATGAGGTCGTCAGTGGTCTGCGCTCCGAGCGCTCGGCAAGGTGCGAAGGCCATCACGGCGAGAAGAACGAGAGACATGCGCATTCTTACCTCCACTGTCGATTCCGGCCCACGGGTTTGTCTCGCGGGCCTCGTGCGCATGTTGGTCTGGTTGGCGTTCCCCGAGCGTTCCCTGAGGGTGGCCGGGGCAAGATTGGCTTCGGAGGTACGGTTGAAGGGGGCAAAAAAAAAAAGCTGCCAGGACCACGGAGCGCCTCTGTTGTCGGGCCAACTCCCTGTGGCGCCACAAAACCCACTTTCTCCCGCCTGGCCTTCTCGGGCGCAGGGCGCTACTATTCTCTATCTCTCATCCCTATATAGTCTTCCGAGACGGATCGGTCGCGGCCGAGTCCGAACTCAGTGCCGTGCCGGTACGTCGGGACGCCAGGTCCACCCATGAACCCAGGGGGGGCGCCCGATGACGATGGAACGTAGCGCCGGATACGCGATTCACCTCTTCGTCCTCCTCACGTTGGTGACCTGCGGTGACGGTGACGCAACCTCCAGCGACGAGGTGGAGCGCTTCACCTCGGGGGATACGACGATTGTGAGGTACCACTCCGGCCTCGGCGCCTGGGGCGACACGATGACGCTCGTCCCTGAGCTGGAGATCGGCACCATCGACGGGCCGCCTGAGACGGTGTTCGGGGACGTCACCTCAGTGGCCGTGCGGCGAGACGGTAACATCCTCGTCCTGGACGCCCAGGCCCGGGCGGTACGGGAGTTCGATTCCAGAGGACGTTACGTGAGGACTCTGGGCCGGGCCGGGGAGGGACCGGGCGAATTCGGGCGCCCCATGGCTGTTCGGGTGGACCCCGCCGGTCGCACCCTGGTCCTCGACTGGAACCAGAGAATGACCGTCTTCAGCGTCGATGGGACACCGGAACGAACCTGGCTGCTCCAGGGCTCGAGGCCGGCCTACGATTTCACCATCGACACCCTGGGCAACACCTATGTGCTCATCCGGATGCCCGAACCGCCCGGGACCCCCTCCCCGCTCCCGGGCGAGAATGCTGCCGCCTGTGTGGCGTACCAGCGCTACGCACCGGACGGGACACCGGGCGACACCCTCCCGCCCGGGGGCGTGATCATGGATCCACCAGGGCAGCTCCGAGTCGGCGAAGAGGGCCGGTGGCGGCCCAAGGGCAACTTCGCCCCCTTGGGTATCGTGGCGATCCATCCGTTCGGATGGACGCTGACGGGCGTGGCCGACCGATATGCCGTCGACCTGACGCGATATCCTTCCTCCGGCACGGATTCTACGGGCAGTGACCGTCCGAGGATTCTGCGGATTGAACGAGTGGTGAATCCGGCTCCCATCGTGGACGAAGAGTGGGACGAGTGGCAGGCCTATATCGATGCCTGGCTCGAGCAGCGACGGGAGCGTGTCTCAAGGGTGGAAGCCCGTGAGGGGATCCTCCTCCCGGACCCACAGCGACCCTACTTCCCCGAAGAGCCGTTCAAGCCCTATCTGCGATGGCCCTCCTTCGGGTTGGACGGCCGCATCTGGATCAACCGATACGCCCCGTCCGTAAAGGAGCCCCCCGGAGCCCTGCCGGAGCCCGAGCCGTCGTCGTCCGGACCGCCCCCTCTGCCGAAACTCACCTGGACGGAGCAGTTCCATTACGACGTGTTCGAACCAGACGGCACCTTCCTCGGTACGGTCGTGGTGCCAGGAGGCCATAGGATCTCCACACAGGAGGGCATGTACGTATGGGGCATCCGCAGGGACGAGTTCGACGTGCCGTACGTGTTCAGAGCCAAGCTGGTGGCCAAGGGCGACCTGCCCGCGCCCGAAAGGTAATGAGCCTCGCGATCCTCCTCGGGATTGCAGGAACCAGTCGGCACAAACCATCGCGGTCACTGAAAACGGCCTTCAGAGGTTCCTCGTGTCCCACGTCGGATGATCCGCCGAGAGTCGATTGCCCGAAAGGCTCAGACAGACCCTCCGACTGATCCGCTGCCGGCCAAGAGGGTTGCGCCCCCTAGGAGACCGGAATACCCAATACTCGACTGTAACCTCTGCCACAGGAGGATCTAGATGTTCCGGACCCGGTCGAGGATCACGCTGGCCCTCTCCACCTTCGTTTTACTGACCACCGCCTGTCAGCCGGGAACACCCGCTCCCGCAACCGTCCGAGACAGTGCCGGAATTGAAATCGTGGAGTCGTCGGCTCCCCTCCTTGGGCCTGATGCGTGGACGGTCTCCGTGGAGCCGGTACTCCAGATTGGTGAGGTCGAGGGTGAGGAGGAGTACCTTCTCTCTGGGGTCCCGTTCGACTCGAAGACCGGCTACGGCGGCACCTTCCGGATGCCTGACGGGCGAATCGTGATCACTGATAAGGTGGAGAGGACCGCCAGGATCTTCGACGCGCAGGGCAAGTACCTATCGCGATTCGGGCGGGAGGGTGAGGGACCCGGAGAGTTCAGCACTCAGCTCCGTTTCTGCTTCTGGGACGGCGAACATATCGCCGTGGTCCAGAGCCGCCGGATCTCGATCTTCGACACCGAGGGCCGGTTTCTGGAGAGGTTCGATCCCGAAACAAGAGCAGAAGTCTATGGGTTCTTTCCGGATCGGGCGGTTCTCATCCATAGGGCGGTTCGCGACCCAAGGATGGCCGGGTCAGGGATGCCAGGGGGAGAGTTTCCTGAGGGCGTTAACGACGGGGTGGGCACAGTATCGATCGTTAACGTGGACGGAAGTCCGAGCGAATGGACGGACACGATCGTTGACAGCCGATGGGTTCTGTCAAAGGAAGGCGACTACCCGATCTCGACGGCGCAGCCTTTTGCACCCCGGCTTGTGCTCCGGCCTGTTGGCGGGGAGTTCGTATACGGTTGGGGAGATGAGTATGACCTTCGAGTGTTCGGTCGGGACGGTGATCTGAAGCGGATCATCCGGCAGATCGGGGACCTTACCCCGGTTACGGCTGAAGACGAAGAGTGGTTCACCGATGCTCTTTTTGAGGCTATGGGAGGTGGAGTAGATGCCCGGAACATGGGAGCAGGATTGGTCTTTCCGGACCAGAAGGCCGCCTTTGACCGCTTTCTCTTTGACCGAATGGGGTACTACTGGGTAGGGATTCCCGCCCCCGTTTCCGAACTTGCCGGGGTGCTATCACCGAGTCCTTACTGGGACGTGTTCGATCCCTCGGGGCGATGGGTCACAACGATGAAGCTCCCCTCCGACGTTCAGGTACACGAGATCGGGGAGGACTACATCCTTGGTGTTTGGAAGGACGAGTTCGGCGTAGAGTTCGTCAGGATGTACTCGCTGGATCGGGGCGGGTGACCTGCCTCTCCTTTCCTGGTCTCGGCCGGCCCAAAGTCTGACAATGGGCATGGTTTCGCTTCAGAAAGTCAGCCCAGCTGGCCCCGGAGCAGTGGCTCTTTTCCGTCCCCCGTCGAACCACCCAAGGTCAACACGGAAGAGCATGTAGGCTTGTCGGGATTCGGGATTACAATCCCCACAACCACCGGAATACTCCAGGGGTTTTGATGGCGAAAGTCGGAACACCCACCCCTTGGATCTCATAAGTCCTTGTGAAACACAACCGGAGGGGTGGGGACGAGCTGCGGGCGGCCCGGAGAGGCCTCGTAACCCCTCGGCTTACCGCAGGCTCCGAAAAGTCTCTCCCCCTGGGTCCTTCCCCCCCTCCAGCACTGCCTCAACCATCCAACCCACCTCCTGTCCCCAGCTCCCAGGGGTGTCCCCAAAGTTGAAGACCATGCGGCCCTCTCGGTCCAGGACCCACGTTTCCGGCGAAGACCAGGTCCCGGTCTCCATCACGTAACTATCGCCCCACAGCACAGGAAACTCGTAGCCCCTCGCTTCCATCCACTCACGGACATGCTCCCGTGAGGGTTCCGAATCGACGAAGGTGAGCAAAGCGACATTCTCCGAGTCGGCGTACGTTTCAGCGAACCGCTGAATAACCGGGAGTTCCCGGACGCAGGTGCCTCACCAGGTACCCCAGAAATTGATCACCACCACTTTTCCAAGGTAAGACTCGGACGTCACCTCCTCTCCGTCCAGGTTCTCGAGGGCGAAAGGTAGAATTGGTTTGGGATCCTTGATTCGGCTAGCCAGCACCTCCCCTCGCCTTTTTTCCCATCCTCCCTCCTTGGCTGAAGTCAGGTAGCCCTCGAACCCCTCGAGCCTGCCCTCTCTCTCCTCGTAGAGGTCCCGGAGTGCAATCTCATTTGGGTTCGTCCAGCCTACGCCGTAGCCAGGGCGAGCGAAGTAGACTCCCCGGAGTCCGTGTACATAGAACTCCTCCGCCGAAGTCAGAAGCCTCTGGGCCGTGGCTTCATCTCCGCTCTCTCTGAAAAGATCGGCCCGTAGCTCCTTGATCTTTCCCGAGGCCAGGTCTGCGAGAGGTAGGATCGTCCAGGAGTCTTCATCCTCAGGGTCGTAACCCCGGGCCTGGCTGAGTGTGGTCTCTGCTTCCTCGAACGAACCCTCCTGGGCCAAGACCAAGGAGGAAGCAATGGAGAGATAGGCGTTGCTCGAACGGATGTGGTCTTCCCGGCCCTCGAGGGCACGCCCCCTGAGGTCTGGCCGTCGAAACTCGAACTCATCGGCGAATTTTTCCATCTCCCTGCGCCCGGCTCCAAGGAGAGTTTTGGCTGCCTCGAGGCCCTGGGGGTGTTGGGCCAGGATCAGGGCACCGAGGAAACACTTTTGATCCGCCCACGTGTCCCGGACCTGCGGAAGGTACTCGGCCCATGTCTCCGCTAACCGTCCCAGTTCGGCATAGTCGACGTCAGGCCTCTCCTTCTCCAACAGGAATAGGTTCCAGTAAGCGTCCTGCACCCCCCCTGGATCCCGATGTTCAGGCCGGGCCAGGAAGGATCTGACCATGTCCCCCAACTGCGCAGATTCCTCCAAGAACGTCTCCTGGTCGGCAGGGCGCTCACCGTGGAGTTCATCTGCGAGCCAGGAGATGCGGTCGATCAGAACCTCTTCTGCTCCCCAACTTTCCGGATGGTCGAGGAGGATCCGCTCTTCAAGCTCCTTTTTTAGACCGGGGAAGCCGTAAGAACCGAGACCTGTGGCCACATACGCCCAGCGTCCCGGTGATTCCGGGAAATTCTCCAAGACATGGCGTACATCAGCCGAGACTTGGGATCGCTTCCCCTCTTCACTCAGTTCAGGGTCGGCTGTGATCTCCTCCCAAAGCCTGAAATGAATCGTCGGGCTGGGAGACGTGGAGGCGGCCCGTTCCAGGTGGGTCCGGGCCCTGGCGTTCTCTCCGTCGATTCCGCGGAGAATCCAACCGAGGTAGTAGTGCGCTAGGATATGATTCGGATCTTCGGAGATGATACCCTCGAGTGTGTCAATGATCTCCTGGAGGTCCTCCTCGGTGCGGTTCAGGCCAGTGGGCGCTAGTCGATAGGCCATGAAGAGACGAATTTCGGGATTCTCCTTCACCGCTTCCGGAGAAGCATCGAGAAGAGCCCGAGCAGCCTCTATGCTTTCAGGACCAAAACTCCTTTCCCCGGCGTACCGCAGAAGGATCTCTGAGTGGAGGATCAGCGCATCCGGGTTCCCGGGAAGGCCGGAGAGGACCTTTTCACTCGCCTCCAGGGCCTTTTCTCCGTTCCTGTATGGGTACTCCCAGGCGACGGTGTGGGCCAAGGCGAACCAGCTCCAGGGGGAGCCCGGATGGGTGGCCACCATCTCCTCGGCCATCCTTCTGGGCACGCTGAGCTCGATTCGGGTCAGCACCAGGTTGGACACGGTCCAGGCACGGATTTCCATGGCAGCCGGAGCCAAGGCAGTCCACTCCTCCCCCAACTCCGCCCCAAAGTAGTAATCCTGGGTGTAGTAGGCCTCCCGCACCTGCGCGGTCGCTTCCATCAACTCCTCAGGGGTGAAGTCGGGCGGCCGCTGGCCACACCCCGAGACGGTGAGGACGGAGAGAAGAAATAGTAGAATGGGGAAGGCTCCCGAGGAGGAGAACCACGGTCTTCGGGACACGGAACGGCCTATCGTCATCCAGCCTCCGGGGTTAGGCGGGTTGAGGGTCGGGGGAATCTTTCGTGTCTGCTGCAAGGTCGCAACCGGACAGGGAACTGGAATCCAAAGCGCCCAGAGTGGAATCGAAACGGAAGGAAATAGCTGTAGGTTGAAACGGAGGGGGTGGGACTCGAACCCACATACGCTTGCGCGCGCCGGTTTTCAAGTTCGATTCAGGGGGCGGACAGAAAGGTACAAAAAGACACAAATGGGCACAAAAACAGGGGACAGGGCCTCTCAGGAAAGGGGCCGTTTTCTCATGGGTGCACCTCAGTACCCGAGAGTTACGCCACAATTACGCCACAATTGGGGGGAAGGTCAGCCTGCACGGAAGCGGTTCTGTTTCCCCTTTGGACCGCGGTTCAATCACCGCCCCCCACCTGGCGGAACCGGCTGATGCATGTCATGCCACTCCGGAGCATACCATTTGCTAATCTCTACCCTGATGGGATCGGGGTACTGTGACTTGTCCGAGTAATAGTCGCTCCCCATGCCCAGAAAGAGATGGGTTGCGCCATCCGGGATCTTCACAAAGGAAACCTGGAAAGGAGTGAAGTCCTGAGGGATATCGGTGGGAATCCCATCGCACTCCTTGGTGGCTGGCGAGGAGTACGGACTGCCGCCAAGGAGGTGTGACCCGAGAGCAATCGCATCGGTGACAGTCCTTTTTGTAAGGATTTTCGGTGGGTTACCGTCACCAGAGGGGATCTCTTCAGTCTCGACCTTCAACTCACTGCTCGCGCTGAAGACGGCCACCAACTCCTCCACCGGTGGCCAGGTTCCAGCCCCATCCAGGAACAGGTAGTCTCCTGGTACCAGTTGTAATGATGCCAAGGAAATGGGCTGAGCCGTTGTAGCCCCGGCGTCATCGCAAGAATTCAGGAACGTTGACTTTACATCTACTTGGAAGGGCCGGATCGGCCACATGGTCGCATCAGTTCCCACCCATCTTGCCAGAGGCTTATAGGAGCTGTCAGCAAACCGGGCAGAACTGGGCCCTCCCTCTCGAACCCAAACCCTCCACCCTGCGGGATCGCTTTTGACGGTAAACACCGCTTGGGGCTCTTCTCGGGTGAGGGTAACGATTCGGTAGGGAGTCCCAGCTTTCCAAACCCCGGTCGTGATCGGAGGGGTCGCGAAGACGTCAAAAGCGATGCTCGCATCAACGGTGATGTCGGAGGAGAAAACCAGTGTGTCCAACTCATCCTTGTCGTAATGGGGATCGTCGAAAACAAGCTTGAA
>JASFVN010000155.1:0-9721 GCA_050049805.1 Gemmatimonadota bacterium | reverse complement strand
TGCCGAAGAGTCCTCTTTCTTGCCCAGGCTGTATGCCCTGCTTACGCAGTTGGGTGCGGTGGATAGCTACATCGAGGCCGGAAGGGAGACCGAGGCTTTCGCTATCGTGGAGGAAGTCCGGAATCAGGTTCCACCTCCTTTCGACGCCGTGGCTGCCCTGGGTGATCTGAACATCCAGTTGGCCCTGGAGGACGCCGATGCCCTGGAGCCCGCCCTGTCCGCCTTCGAGGCAGCCATCGCCGACCTCGGATTCGCCAACCTACGCCCTCGTCTGGTCCAGGCCCGGGGCCGAATGCTGGAGCTCCGGGAAGAGCATCGGGAAGCGATCGAGGCCTACGAGGAGGAGCGTCGCTTGAGCCCGGCGGACCTGACGATATCCATGCGGTTGGGCCGTTGCCACCGGGAGCTGGGAGAGTACGACCAGGCTCTGGCCCTCATGGAGGAGGCGTTACGGGTTTCCCCCTATGACCCTCACGCCAACTACGAGATCGCCCTCACCTATGAGGCCATGGGCCGTACGGACGACGCCCGCATCCACCTGGAACGGGCATTGGAGGTTTGGGCAGAGGCGGACGAGGGCTATCGGCCTGCCGCGAAAGCCCGAGAGGCTCTTGCGAGCCTGGGGGTCTGACCCATGCCCACTCCCTCCCTCCTCCAACGCCTGAAAGAGCGGAAGCTCGTCCAGTGGGCGCTGGCGTACCTATGCGGCGCATGGGTTCTCGTAGAAGCCGCCAGCTTGGTGGTGGACCAGTTCTCCTGGCCTCCGATCGTCAGCCAAGTCGTCACGATTCTGGCGTTCTTCGGGTTCTTCGTGGTCCTCGTGATTGCCTGGTATCACGGTGAGAAGGGCCGCCAGTGGGTCAGCGGACCCGAACTGCTCATCATCGCCCTCCTCCTCCTGATCTCCGGTGGCGTGCTGTCGATCCTTGGCACCGGTGAGGAGGAGCCGGAACAGTTCGAGCCCTCCGGTTCGGTGGCGATGGGCGACGATAGGCCGTCCGTCGCCATCCTCCCCTGTGACAATCTGAGTGCCGACCCTGCCGACGCATTTCTCGCCCCCGCCCTTCACGACGAGATTCTCCTGAAGCTTCAGGGCATCTCATCCGTGTTTTCTACAGGCCGGGCCACGGTCGCCTGGTACGCGGAAAACCCGGCACCCCTGTCTCAAACCGCACAGGAGCTTGGTGTGGGCTTCGTGGGCGAGTGCAGCGTCCAGAGGTCCGGGGATCGGATCCGATTGATCTTTCAGTTGCTCGACGGGCGGACGGGAGGCCAGGTCTGGGCGGACGACTACCAGCGCGAGCTGACGGCGGGGAACCTCTTCGACATCCAGAGCGATATCGCCCAGCAGGTCGCTTCCGCAATGAGAGCTGTCCTGACCCCGGAGGAAGTGGCGCGGCTGGCTTCTGCTCCCACCGAAAACACGGAGGCGTACGAGGAGTACTTGAGGGGACGCTTCCATTGGAGCACACGTTCCCCGCAGGCTCTGGAGTTGGCCGCGGAGCATTTCAGACGGGCCATCGCCGTGGACTCCGCATTCGCCCATGCCTACTCCGGCCTCGCCGACAGCTATGCCGTACTCCCCTTCTATTCACCGGAGGGAAGTCCAGACGAGATGTTCCGCCTGGGGGAAGAGGCGGCACAGCAGGCCGTTCGCCTCGCTCCGGATCTCGCGGAGGCACACGCCTCCTTGGGCTACCTCAGGTTGGTCAGCCGCCGAGACTGGGAGGGTGCGGAAAGGGAGCTCCGACAGGCCATCGAACTTGATCCGTCGTATCCGAGCGCCCACCACTGGCTCTCCGATCTTCTGGCGTTTTCGGAAAAGTCCGAAGAGTCCATCATCCAGGAGCAGGCAGCTCTGGAGCTCGATCCGCTGAGTTTCATCAGCAACTTCACGCTTGGCCATCGTTACTACTGGAGCCGCCGCTACGATCAGGCGATCCGCCAGTACGAGAAGGTGGTGGAACTCCATCCCTTCAACTACCTGGGATGGGCCGGTTTGTCCGAAGTGCTTTTCCTGAGCGATAGTGTCGACTACGCCGTCAGGAGCCGGTCTCGAGCCGATGAACTGTTCGGTACTGACCCGGGGGTTTCCGAAACCTTCAACCGGATGGCATCCGAGTTCCACCGAAACGGGATACCGGGCACGTTCCCACCGGCCTTCGACACCATCAGCAACTGGTCGGTTCTCATCAAAGCCAACTCCGCCATGCTCGTGGGAGACACCCTCAAGGCCCTGGCGTTCCTCGAACAAGCGGCCCTGGACAACCGGCCAGACTTGCTCATCGTCCGGGTCTCACCTCTCTGGGATCCCCTCCGCCACAACCCCCGGTTCCAGGGGATTCTGGCCCAGTACGCAGGTGATGTCGGGCACTGAAATCTGCGTACTCCCCCGCCTTACCCAGACTGTAACGGCGTGACCCGATGACTCGGCTGCCTGTTCTGAAGCTGGAGTAATTTTTCTCAGCTTGAAATCAGGAGGAAGACATGTGCCCTTGTCCACACTGGGGCTATATGCTGAGAGGCGCCTGTCACATGGAGTACGCCGACGGGAGCTCCGAAGTGCTCCTAGAGGGAGACGAATTCTACATGCCGGAGATGCATACCGGGTGGATGGAAGCCGGTTCCGCCATGCTCGCCATCAGCCCCGAGGTGGAGTCCAAGATCCTCGAGGGACACCTCGCCAAGATGATGGGCGGTTAGACGATCCAGATCCTTGGTGCAGGGATGAGATGGAATCAGCCCGACTTCCTTGCCCGATAGCTAATCCGCTCCTCATCTTGCCCTTGGAGGCTGACTGGGCTGGAACGGGCACGTTCATCCAAATGGACCTTACCCGATGGAGCACGAGGTACGCCTGAAGGCCGCACTCGCCGACCGCTACTCGATTGATCGGGAGATCGGTAGCGGAGGCATGGCTACGGTCTACCTGGCTCAGGACCTGAAGCACGACCGGAAGGTGGCGGTGAAAGTCCTCGATCCTGACCTGACCCGAACCCTCGGTGCCGAAAGGTTCCTCAAAGAGATAAAGACTGCCGCCAACCTTACCCATCCGCACATTCTACCAGTCCACGATTCTGGTGAAGCTGACGGCTTTCTGTTCTACGTCATGCCGTTCATAAAGGGCGAATCCCTCCGTTCACGCCTCACGAAGGAGAAACAACTACCTGTCGAGGATGCGGTTCAAATCACCCGAGAGATCGCCGACGCACTTGCCTACGCCCACGAAGAGGGCGTCATCCATCGGGACGTGAAACCAGCCAACATCATGCTTGAGGCCGGGCATGCGGTGTTGGCTGACTTCGGGGTGGCCCATGCGGTCGCCGAAGCGAAGGACAAGCGGCTCACGCGGACAGGGACGTCTCTGGGGACTCCTGCCTATATGAGCCCGGAGCAGGCGGCTGGGGAGCAAGGTCTGGACGGCAGGAGCGATCAGTACGCGCTGGGATGTGTTTTGTTCGAGATGCTGGCGGGGCATCCACCCTTCACGGGGGCCCAAGTGGAAGCGGTTCTCCGCCAGCACCTGACCGAAGAACCGCCGTCCGTGACCAAGGCCAGACCGACGGTAGCCAACGCTGTGGCGAGAGTAATCAACCGCGCGCTGGCCAAGAGTCCGGCCGATCGGTACAGGACGGCGGGTGAAATGGCGGCGGAGCTGGCGCTAACGAACAGGCCTTCGCAGAGCTCCCCCCCGGGGCTCTCGCTGCAGGGAAGACCCATCTGGCAGATCCTTGGGGGATGGGCACTGGGTTCGCTAGCGATCCTGGGGGCATCCGGCACCCTGAGGGACTTGATTGGGCTCCCCGCCTGGGTACCGACCGCCGCTGGCCTGATCTGCCTGGGCTCTCTTCCCCTGGTCCTCGGAGCCACCCTGAAACTCAGGCAGCAACTCTCATGGCGAATAGTGGGTCTGGTTACCGGGGTAGCGTTTGTTCTTCTGGCGATGGGAACCGTGGGTTACATGGGGATGCGGGTGATGGGTGTCGGTCCCGCGGGTACCCTCATAGGAAAAGGCGTACTCGGCGAGCGCACTCGGGTCGTGGTGGCTGAAATCGATAGTCGTCACCAGGATACTCTCGTTGCATCTGCCATAACCGAAGCCCTTCGGATAGGTCTCGTTGAGTCCGAGGTCCTTCAGATTGTTGATCCAGCCGAAGTGGCAGAGCTCCTAGCCCTCATGCAGCTTCCACCTGACACGCGGCTGAATGAAACCGTGGCTCGCCAGGCAGCGATCCGGTTCGGCGCGCCCGTGGTGCTGCTGGGCACGCTCACACCTGTAGGCAGTGGCTATCAACTCGTGGGCCGCCTTGTGGATGCGGAGGAGGGTACCTCTTTCGTGGAGGTGATCGAGCGGGCAGCCAGCGAAAATGAGCTGTTGGATGCCGCGGACAGAATCGCCGGCGCGCTCAGAGAGAGAGTGGGCGAATCCTTACGGTCCGTGCAGAACCGGGAGCCACTTTCCCGCTCGACAACGTCCTCAATCGAAGCACTGAAGAAGTTTGTTCAGGGTTCGAGGGCGCACACAATGGAGGGTGATAGCTGGAAAGCAGTGGCACTACTTGAAGAAGCGCTGTCCATAGACTCCACCTTCGCCGCAGCCTGGCGGAAGCTCGGTGCGGTACTGAACCCCTTGGGCGTTGAACGAGAGAGGCGAATAGAGGCTCTCACCCGCGCCTTCGAGTTCTCCGACCGGCTACCCCCCCGGGAGCGATACGAAGCCATCGGGTCCTACTACTGGGGTGCAAATGTGGACTACAAGGCGGCAGCGGACGTGTACGAAAGGGCGGTTGAGGAGTATCCCGAAAATGGTCCTTGGATCAACCTGGGGTTCGTGTACGGGCACTTGGGTCGCTACGAGGATGCAGTATACGCAACCCGCCGCTCCGTGGAGATCTCCCCGAGTGGATTGAACACCGAGAACCTCCTGGACGACGCATTCCGGGCCCGGGACCTGGAGGCGGCGGAGTACGCGTTGGCGGTCCGCCGTGAGCATCTGCCGGGCCTGGAGAACGCGTACTTCGAATACATGGTTACCTACCTCTGGGACTCCCGTGCCTCGGCGCTAGAGCTTCTCGAGATGAGGGAGGATGGCGGAGAGGTAGAGTTGATCCAGCGCGAGCTTGGAAGGCTTGCCGCGTTGGAAGGACGCCTTGCCGAAGCGGAATCCCATTTCGACCAAGCCATTTCCCTGACGAGCCCGTTAGCGGCGATGAACCACCGCTTCTGGCTGGCCGGCCTTGACCTTCTCGTCAGGGACTCTCTAGCTCGGGCCCGGAGAGAAGTAACGCGGTGGATGGATGAGGTCGACATTTCCGGGATACCGCCAATCGATCGGCCGTACCTGAGTTTGGCGTGGAGCTTGGCGGACGTGGGCGAGGCTTTCCGGGCCCAGGAACTTCTCGCAGCCTGGGAGGATGCTACTCCCATCGGCATCAGGCCGACCACAAGAGCATCTGAGCTCAACGTTCGAGGGAAGATTGCCCTGGCCCAAGGAGATTCGGCGACCGGTTTGGATTTCTTGAGGGAATCCGTTCGAGCCGGGCACGGGGCCCCTTCGTATGAAGGTGGTCTTGCTCGGTGGTACGACCACTTTGACATGGCTGACAGCGCACTCGCCGCCCATCACCGATACCTTGACGCTCCGCATATCGACCGCACCAGAGACGACCCCTACTATCTAGCCCGGGCCTACGAGCGCCTGGGCCAGCTTCACGAGGCCCGGGGAGAGATGGAAGAAGCCGTCAGGTATCATACCCTCTTCGTTGACCTCTGGGCCGAAGCCGATCCAGAGCTCCAGCCAAGGGTGGAAGCGGCGCGGCAGGCCCTTGAACCCCTACAATCCACTTCCTCGACGCCAGGCGGTTAGGCTGACCCATGCCCACTCCCTCCCTCCTCCAACGCCTGAAAGAGCGGAAGCTCGTCCAGTGGGCGCTGGCGTACCTGGCCGGGGCGTTCGTGGTGTTCCAACTCCTGGACGCCCTGGAGGGGGCTCTGGGCCTCACGCCGGCCATCCAAAGAGCCGTTCTGGTGGTTGTGGGCATGGGCTTCTTCATCACGCTGGTCATCGCCTGGTATCACGGAGAAAAGGGCCGGCAAAGGGCTAGTGGACCCGAACTTCTGATGGTAGCGGCGCTGCTGGTGGTGGCGGGGGTGGCTCTTACGCTGGTTCCGGGGAGAGATGGGGATTCGGGGGAAGGCAGGCGAGCGTCGCCAACCCCTACCGGAGACGATCGTCCGGGGATCGCCGTTCTCCCCTGCGCCAATCACAGCCCGGACCCCGAAGACGCCTATCTCGCCCCCAGCATTCACGACGAGATTCTCCTCAAGCTGGGAAGCATTTCGGCCATCCGGTCCATGGGCCGGGAAACCGTGGAGTGGTACCGGGAAAACCCCCTCTCGCCTGCGGAGATGGCCAGGGACCTGGGCGTCGGGTTCGTGGGGGAGTGCAGCGTGCAAAACGACCCCAGCAGAGATCAGGTTCGCCTTCGTTTTCAGCTGATGGACGCGTCCGGAGCCCAGGTGTGGGTCCAGGACTATGTGAGGGATCTTTCCACGGAAAGCCTGTTCGCCATCCAGAGCGACATCGCCCAGCAGGTGGCCCTGGAAATGGAGGCCATTCTCACGCCTGAGGAACGGGAGCAGATCGAGGCCAGAACGACTGAGAGCCTGGAGGCTTACGAGTACTATCTGCGAGGAAATGAACGGCTTTGGCAGGGCTGGGAGGAAACCGACAACCGCATCGCCGTTCAGATGTATGAGAGAGCCATCGCGGCGGACTCCGCCTTCGCTCTCGCGTACGCCCAGCTCGCAACCGCCAACTGCCGCATATGGTGGTACCACCAGGACCGAACTGAGAGACCGCGTGAGGTGGCCCGGGCGGCCATTGACAGAGCGACGACCCTCAACCCAGGGCATCCGAAAGTCCAGCAAGCATTGGGCTATTATCATTATTGGTGCTGGATGGAGTATGGTCCGGCGGCCGACGCTCTCTCCCGGTCCCTGGCCGGTGGCTCGAGTACGAGAGGGCACAGCGGGCTGGCCTTTGTGGAAAGAAGGCAGGGAAAGTGGGAGGAAGCGCTGGGCCATCTCCGAACCGCTGCTTCTCTGGATCCCCAGTCGTGTACTCTGGCCGATGAAGTCGCCCTCACACTGACGCTCCTTCGACGATACCAAGAGGCCGAGGAGGGGTACGAGCGAGGCCTGCAGATGTGTCCTGATTTCGCCGGCCTGTACTATGAGAACACAAACAACTATGTGCAGTGGGATCGGGGGACGGAGAGGGCCTGGGACGTGATCGCCGCCGCCGAAGAGCTTGGGGTCATGGACTCGGACCTGGCGTTTCAGGCTGTCCATCTCGAAATCCTCGACCGCAATTATGAGCAGGCCCTTGCCCGCTTGGAGGAGGTAAGCTGGGAGGTCGACGAAAACCAGCAATTCAAATTCTTCCCGAAATCTCTCTGGTATGCGAGGGTCTATGATTGGATGGGCCGGAGAGATCTTGCTGAAGTCCACTATGAGGCGGCCCGAGCTGCCCTGGAGCCCCTTATCGCGGAGGCGCCGGAGGACTCCCGCCTTTACAGTTCCTTGGGAGCAGCCTTGGCGGGACTGGGTCATAGGGAGGCCGCTATCGAGGCCGCAACAACGGCAACCCAGCTCATGCCACTCAACCTAGACGCCTGGCGAGGGGCCCGCCGGGCATTGGACCTGGCCGAGGTCTTGGCCGTGGTTGGCGACCGGGAGACCGCCATCGATGAGTTGGAGGGCCTCCTATCCATCCCGTCCCCAATCTCCGTCGGGCTCCTGCTCCTGGATCCCATCTGGGACCCCCTCCGGGACCATCCCCGCTTCCAGGCCCTGCTGGAGGACCATGGGCACTGAACTCCAAGCCAGTTCACGTGGCCAAGAGGCCGTCATTCAAGCCCAGGTGGAGGATCTGGAGCGGGAGCTCAGGGCAGTGAAAAAAAAGGAGAGATGGCACTTCGCCTGGGCGCTTACCGGCGTGTCGCCCGTGGCCCTCATCTTCGCGGTGGGGCTCTTTCTGCACGGGAATTATGGGCTGGTCATCCCGGTCGTTCTTCTGGTGGCCTTTTGGCAGTTCTTTCTGGGAGTGAAGGCCGCCGGGGAAGCCGCTCGTTTGAAGCGAGCGTTGGAAGATCTGCGCCATGAGGAATGGTCTGCCGGCTAGTAGTCCGCCGGCCCCGGTTTTCCTTGCCCCCTCTCCCCTCACGACCCATGATTCTTCTTGGTGGGTGACTGGGCTGGAACGGGCATGATGCTCCCACCGGATTCGTCGACATGAAGTACGAAGAACGCCTCGAGGCTGCACTCGCCGACCGCTATCGGATCGAGGGGGAGATCGGCAGGGGTGGGATGGCCACTGTCTACCTGGCCGAGGACCTGAAGCACCGCCGGAAGGTCGCCATCAAGGTCATGGCTCCGGAGCTGGCCGCCAGCCTCGGCCCGGACCGCTTTCTCCGTGAGGTGGAGATCTCTGCCCGACTCGACCATCCCCACATCCTGCCCCTCTACGATTCCGGGGAAGCGGACGGCTTCCTCTTCTATGTGATGCCCTACGTGGAGGGTGAGTCCCTCCGGGCCCGCTTGGAGCGGGAACACCAGCTTCCCCTGGACGACGCCTTGGCGATTGCCAGGGAGGTGGCCGACGCCCTCTCCTACGCCCACGGCCGCGATGTCATCCACAGAGACATCAAACCCGCCAACATCCTCCTGGCGGGGGGGCACGCCCGAGTGGCTGACTTCGGGATTGCCCGAGCCGTGACGGAAGCCGGCGGAGATCGGTTGACCGCCACGGGCGTAGCCGTGGGCACCCCTGCCTACATGAGTCCGGAACAGGCGGCGGGATCCGAGGACGTGGACGGGCGGAGCGACCTCTACAGTCTGGGATGCGTGCTGTACGAGATGCTGGCCGGCACCCCGCCGTTTACGGGGCCCGCCGAAAGCCTCGTTCATCAGCATCTCAGCGTGGAGCCGCCGCCCGTGACCAACTTCCGCCCAGCGGTTCCGGCGGAGGTGGCCGCGGTCCTCATGCGTGCGTTGGCCAAGACGCCGGCGGATCGATTCAGCCCCGCGGCCCAGTTCGCCGAAGCCCTTCGCCCCCACGCCACCACAGGACTGGGTGCGGCGGCTCCCCCACGGGGTGGGCTGAGTGCCGACCCATTGCGTGTGGCGGGTGTCTTCCTGGCGGGGTCCGTGGCGGCGCTGGCGGTCTTTTTTGCCCTGGTGTCGCTGTTCGACCTGCCGACCTGGGCCTTCGTCGGCGCCATGGGAGTTCTTCTTCTCTGGTTCCTCGCGGCCGTAGCCACCAGCATGCAAGAACGTATGCGGCAGGAGGCCGGGGGCCGGATCCAGGGCTCAGGCCGGCTTCTCACCTGGCGGAACACCCTGTTCGGCGGGGGGCTGGCCTTTGCCGCACTCATCCTGGCGGCCGTGGGATACACGGGTGCCCGGAGCCTTGGCATCGGACCCGCCGGAACCCTCATCGCCACGGGAGCCATCGAGGAGCGGGAGCGGCTGATCCTGGCCGATTTCCAGAACCGAACGGCCGACTCCACCCACGGGGCCACGGTCACGGAGCTGGTGCGGATCGGCCTGTCGCAGTCACAGGCCGTCTCCATGCTCGATCCCATCCAGCTCAGCCGGGTCCTTCGGCTCATGCAGCGGGATCCGGCCCTGGGGGTGAGCGAGGAGGTGGCTCTGGAAG
>JASFVN010000515.1:0-3076 GCA_050049805.1 Gemmatimonadota bacterium | reverse complement strand
ACGTTATGGGGTGCCTGGCTGGGACGGGGGCAGAAAGGAGGCTCCGACTATTTTCTCGGGAACCGGGAGCTCCCGTGGATTGCCGTCATGCTCTCGGTGGTGGCCACCGAAACCAGCACGCTGACCTTCCTCAGCATTCCAGGCATCTCCTATCTCGGGGCCATGACCTTTTTTCAGCTCACCATTGGGTACCTGGCAGGCCGGGTGGTGGTCTCCCTCCTCCTCCTCCCAGCCTATTACCGTGGTGAGCTGACCACGGCCTACGCCCTCCTGGAGACCCGTTTCGGTGTCCCTGCCCGCCGATTCACATCGGGGATCTTCATGATGACCCGGCTCCTGGCCGACTCCGTCAGGCTTTTCGCCACCGCTATCCCCCTGGCCCTGGTGACAGGGTGGCCCTACCCGGCGTCCATCGCCGTCATCGGCGTCCTGACCCTGGTGTACACCTACTTCGGTGGCATCAAAGCCGTGGTTTGGGTGGACGCCCTGCAGATGGTCCTGTACCTGGCGGGAGCCGTCATCGCTGCTCTGGCCCTGCAGTCTCTCATCGCCGGAGGGTGGGGAGAGGTGTTCGCTCGATCGGCGGAGGCAGGGAAGACGGCCGTCCTGGATTTCCAATTCACGCTATCGGAGCCCTACACCTTCTGGGCGGGACTGGTGGGTGGCGGGTTCCTGACCATGGGATCCCACGGGGCCGATCAGCTCATCGTGCAGCGGCTCCTCACCTGCAAGGACCTGAAGGCTTCCCAGAAGGCATTGGTGTGGAGCGCCGTGGCGGTCATGGCCCAGTTCCTCATCTTCCTCCTGGTGGGTTTGGGCCTCTGGGTGTTCTACGACGGCATGGCCTTCGAACGCTCCGACGAAATCTTCGCACGATTCATCGTGGAGGAGCTTCCCCCCGGTGTCACCGGGCTCCTTATCGCCGGCATCTTCGCTGCCGCCATGTCGTCCCTCTCTTCCTCAATCAACTCCCTCGCATCGGCATCGGCCTACGACTTCTGGGCTCCTCTACGGGGCCTGGCCGGGGACGAAAGGAGGATTCTGCGGGTCGGGAAGGGATTCACGCTTCTCTGGGCGGCCCTCCTCATCGGGGGCGCGGTCCTCTTCATCCCCCTAAGCACCCGAACCAGCGCCGTGGAGGTCGCACTGGGCATTGCTTCCGTCGTGTACGGTGGCCTCCTGGGAGCCTTCGGGTTGGGTGTCCTCTCGAAACGGGCTGATCAGGCCGGAACGATGGCGGGGATGGTGGTGGGTATCGGTGTGGTCATGACCATCTGGCTCACCATTCCCGATGGAGTCGCCTGGCCCTGGTTCGTTCTGATCGGAACCCTGGTGACGTTTGGGGTGGGCTGGATATTGGGGAGAAAGAGGAGGGGCTGAGCCCCCGGGCTGGACCCTTTCTCCCTGTCCCCCGTCTCCTGCCTGCCGAATTGGCAGACCTCTTCCTCTACTCCTCTCCCAGTCGGTCATTTCGACCGATCAGAGATTCCGTAAGTGGTTGTCGTATATCATTTTGACAGTTTTTTTCCTTATCCTTTCTGGCACGCACCCTGCACTCCTCCCCGGGCGAAATCCACGGTGGCGCCAGGCCGGGGTCATGGCCGGCGACGCGGGATGACGATGAGAAAACGAAACACTCGGTGAACACCAGAAAAGGAGTTGAAACCATGACCATCACGCGCTACACCCGACGCTCCCCCGTCCTCTCGCCCTGGTTCGAGCTCGAGGACATGTCCGACAGACTGAATCGTCTCTTTGGCCAGCCTGGAAGCGGAGAGGCCAGTCGGAGGATGGTGTGGAGTCCGGCGGTGAACGTGGAGGAGACGAAGGAAGAGCTCCGCCTGACCGCCGAACTGCCGGGCATGAACATCGACGACATCGAGATCGAGGTGGAAAACAACATCCTTTCCCTCAGGGGTGAGAAGCGTGAGGAGGAGGAGAGGGAAGACAGGAAGTTCCACGTCTGGGAGCGGAGCTATGGATCCTTCGAGCGGACCTTCACACTCCCCAGAACGGTAAAGACCGACGAGATCGAGGCCGAGTTCAAGGACGGCATCCTTCATGTCCAGATGCCCAAGGCGCCGGAGGCCAAAACCCGGAAGATCGCCATCAAGGCCGAGAACTGAGGAGGTCGAGAAACCCTGGCTGCCCAGCTACGGCAGGGCGGCCAGGGTTGGCCTCCCCGTGCTACCCCGCTGCCATGAGCTCCTTCAATTCCCGATAAATCTCAGGGGAGTTGGCAGCCAGGACCGAACCGTTCTTCAGGTCGATGGGGCCGCCGTTCAACCGGGTCGCGATTCCACCCGCTTCCTCCAGGATCACCAGGCCTGCGGCTACGTCCCAGGGGCTCAGATAGGCCTCCTCCCAGAACCCGTCCAGAATTCCTTCCGCCAGATAGCAGAGGTCCAACGCTGCCGATCCGGCCCTTCGAATTCCAGCGGAGGCCGGAAGGACCCGGCTGAACTGTTCCAGATACCGTGGGACCAGATCGGGCTCCTTGAAGGGGAAGCCGGTCCCGATGAGCGCGGTCTTCAGTGTGCGGAGAGCCGAAACCCGTATTGGAAGACCGTTTTTGAAAGCGCCGTGCCCTCGCTGGGCCCACCAACGCTCTCCCGACCGGGCCGCCACCACGGCGCCGGCTTCGACGGTCTGCATCCTGCCTACCCCCACCGAAGCCGCGAATTGAGGGTGCCCGTGAAGGTAGTTGGTGGTGCCATCAAGCGGATCGATGATCCAGAGATACCCGCCCTTCTCCGGCCAGGACCGCCTCCCTTCCTCGGCGGCCCCTCCGGGCCGGGCCTTTCCGGGCCGAGCCTCTCCGGGACGGGCCTCCTCGGCGAGTATCTGGTGGTCGGGGTGGTGGCGCTGGATCACCTCGATTGCAGCATCCTGGGCTTCCAGGTCCACCCTGCTGACGAAGTCGCTGTGTGCCTTTTCCTCGGCCCCGTCCAGGCCCACTTTTCCGAAGTGTTCGACGTGGACCCGAGCCGCAGCCTCGGCCGCTTCGATGGCGGTGGAGAGGAGTGAGTCCATGGCCTACTTCTTCTTACCCTGGTTTGATTGGATCACGAGGTCT
>JASFVN010000514.1:0-3081 GCA_050049805.1 Gemmatimonadota bacterium | reverse complement strand
CCCAAGCCGGATCCAGGAATCCCAACATCAGGCAGCCGAGGGTGGTGAGAGTAGAACCCGCCACGATGAAGGGGCGGTATCCCCTTCGGGCCAGGAACCAACCGGCAGTGGTGCTGGCGATGGGCCAACCGATGGACATTGGAGCCAGGGTCATTCCCGCGTCCACGGCCGTTCCGCCCAAAACCCCCTGAGTGAACATGGGCACGAAGGCCGCGGCGCAGAAGAGCACCGTCCCCATGATGAATCCGCCCATGCTGGCTACCGCAATGACCCGATTCTGGAAGAGGTCCAGCGGCAGCATGGGCTCCGGGGCACGGCCCTCCTGCCAGAGGAAGAAGAGCAATCCAAACCCGGCCACGGCCATCATGGCCAGCGTCCGAGGGTCCCACCAACCCCACATCTCGGTGCCCTCCTGAAGGGCTAGGAGGAGCACGGCGATGGCGGCGGTGAGGCTGATGGTTCCCAGGAGGTCGAGGCGGCGCCCTTTCCGTTCCGTTTCTTCGTGGAGGAAGAGCCGGAGCATGATTACGGCCGCGAGCCCGAAGGGAACGTTGATGTAGAAGATCCATCTCCAGGAGAGGAGATCGGTGATCAGGCCTCCGGCCGCCGGACCCACCAATCCCGAAACGGCCCACACCCCCGAGAAAACACCCTGGACCTTTCCGCGCTCCTCCAGGGAGTAGATGTCGGCGATAAGGGTAATGGCCACGGGCATGACCCCGCCGGCCCCCAGGCCCTGAACAGCTCGGAAGAGGATGAGTTGGGTGAAGGTTTGGGCCGTCCCGCAGAGGGCCGCGCCGCCGAGAAAGATGGCCACCGAGATGGTGAAGATCCGCCTGCGCCCGAAGAGATCGGCAAGCTTCCCGTACATGGGCACGGTGGTGGTGGAGGCCAAAAGGTAGACGCTGAATACCCAGCTGTATCGAGCGACCCCACCCAGCTCGGCCACCACGGTGGGCATGGCGGTCCCTACGGCGGTGGCCTCCAGGGCCGCCAGGAAGGTGGCCAGGGCAAGCGCCGCGGTGACAAGCTTTCGGTGACGTCCGGGTTCCAAGGTTTACCGTGGGGAGGGTCGAGTGGCCAGGCCGGCGGCCCATTCCTTCGCCGCCGGGAGAAGAACGATGTTGAGGAGGAAGGGGGCCGGAGGCAAGGAGGGGAGGGGCGCTGCCCGTGGGTGGGTTGACGACAGGTACACTGGTGGCAACCGGGTGGGGCTCGTATCTCTCCACATCGGTTTCGTGGATTCGGCTGCGAGAGAACGGTCATGACGAGGCCTGGCAGACGATTGATCGGATGGGGTGTCCCCGTGGGAATGGGAGTGTTCCTCTGGTTCCTTCCACCGCCCGCGGGCGTGGCGCCCGCCGGGATGCACCTCCTGGCCATCTTTCTGGCCACCATTGTGGGCATCATCCTGAAGCCCCTTCCCATGGGGGCCATGGCGGTGCTGGGAATCGCAGCCACCGCGGTCACCGGAACCCTGACGGTCACTCAATCCCTTTCGGGTTTCGGGAACCGGGTGATCTGGCTCATCGTATTGGCATTCTTCATCTCCAGAGGGTTCATCAAGACCGGCCTGGGTGCCCGGATCGCCTACCATTTCCTGGCCACCTTGGGCAGGAGAACCCTGGGGTTGGGGTATGGCCTGGTGGCCACCGATCTGGTTCTGGCCCCCGCCATCCCATCCAACACTGCCCGGGCGGGAGGGGTCATCTTCCCCATTCTCCGGTCCGTGGCGGAGGCATACGAGAGCCGGCCTCACGACGGAACCGCCGGAAGAGTCGGAGCGTTCCTGACCCTGACGGCTTTTCAGGGAACGGTCATAACCAGCGCCATGTTCCTCACGGCCATGGCAGCCAATCCTCTCGCGGTGGAGTTGGCGGCGCCGCTGGGAGTGCGGATCACCTGGGTGGGTTGGGCCACGGCCGCCATGGTTCCGGGGTTCATCAGCCTGGTGGCGGTGCCCTGGGTACTCTACCGCCTTTTCCCCCCCGAGATCAGGGAGACCCCCCGGGCCGCCGATTTGGCCAGGGAGGAGTTGAGTAAGCTGGGGCCAATGAAGAGGGGGGAGTGGATCATGACGGGGTGTGTGGTCTTGCTCCTGACCCTGTGGATTTTGTCGGAGCCCCGGGGCCTCCACACCACCGCCACGGCCCTCCTGGGCCTGGCCATCCTCCTGGCCACCGGGGTTCTGACCTGGGAGGACGTGCTCACCGAAAAGGGTGCCTGGGACACCCTGGTGTGGTTCTCCGCCCTGGTCATGATGGCGTCCTTCCTCACCGAGGTGGGCCTGATTCCCTGGTTCAGCGAAACCGTCGGGGGGTGGTTCGAGGGGCGGAACTGGCTGGGGGCGTTCCTGGGCCTGAGCCTGGTCTACTTCTATTCCCACTACTTCTTCGCTTCCAACACCGCACATGTCAGCGCAATGTATGCTCCCTTTCTGGGGGTGGCCCTGGTGGTGGGCACGCCGCCCCTGCTGGCTGCGTTGATGCTGGGGTTTTTCAGCAATCTGTTCAGCTCCATGACCCACTATGGTACGGGCCCGGCTCCGGTGCTCTTCGGAGCCGGGTACGTGGAGGTCGGAACCTGGTGGCGCCTGGGGTTCCTGGTGAGTCTGGTGAACCTGGCCGTATGGCTGGGCGTGGGAGGCCTGTGGTGGCGAATCCTCGGGCTCTGGTGAGCTTGGCTCCCTAGGTCGGGCAAGCTCGGCTCTCCGGGTCTGGCAAGCTCAGCACCCTGGGTCTGGCAAGCTCAGTTCCCTCGGTCCGGCAAGCCTGGCTCCCCGCCAATCGCTGGACCTCTCCGCGGCAGGGGGCCGGCTCAGCGCTCCAATGCCTGTGTCAGGTCCTCCATGAGGTCTTCCACGTCTTCCAAACCTACGGATAACCGAATCAGAGCGTCGCTGATCCCGCTCCGGGCCCTTTCTTCCGCCGTCAGGCCACCGTGAGTGGCGGTAACCGGACGTATGATGAGGGACTCGGCGCCCCCGAGGCTGGCGGCGTGGGCCGGGATGGTGAGTCGGGCAAGGAAGGCCTCGGCGCCCTCCACCCCTCCTTCGAGCTCGAAGGAAAGCATCCCACCGAA
>JASFVN010000513.1:0-3082 GCA_050049805.1 Gemmatimonadota bacterium | reverse complement strand
CACGAGGAGCCCGCTGGCGAGGATGACAGCCAGGGTCGAAATCCATCGGATCCAAGGGTTCTTCATTTTCTTTGTCCTGAAGGATTGGTGTTGGAGCCGGTACTCAGGTCCCGGCCGTTGCCGGTGATGTCTTTGTCGATGAGGACGATGGCCTCCGGGATGCTCGCCGCCCGGTAGTCCTCGTTGGTGTCCTGGTTGTCCATGCACCCGATACCGGCCAGGGTGTTCCCTTCCCCGCCAGAGAAACACCGCCGGTTCAGCTCCCTCGGGCCAGGACGGCGACCAGGCCAGCGGGATGGGACGATACCACACTGTTACAACTCGGTTACCACAACCGGAAACTCCCAGGCGTAGGCTACGGCACTTCTGTGGAAGTACGCTGAGGTGGCCTCTTTGGGCACCCCCAAACTCACGAATTGAAAGCACTTGAGGACTACCCCAATTCCTCCATGAGGAGACCGGCAATGAACCACCAGGGTGTTGTTCGGAGGTTGTTGGTACAGGTACTTGGAGTCGCTCTGGCTCTCTCGGTTTCCACCATTTCCCTCACCGCCCAGACTGGGCAGATCACCGGGCAGGCCGTTCAGTCCGAGACAGGCATGCCCCTCGTCGGTGCCGAAGTCCACGTTGCCGGCACTTCGGTCTTCGCATCGACGGGCCCCAACGGCCGATACCTGATCACCAGGGCCCCCGTCGGCCGCCAGACGTTGGAGCTCAAATACCTGGGCCGGGAGACGGTGACCCAACCGGTGAATGTCACGGAAGGGGCGGTGGCCGTGGCCGACTTCGCGGTGGAAGTGGCCCCCATCGCCATCGAGGGCATCGACGTTCTCGGCGCCCGGGCCATGACCCAGGCCCGGGCTCTCTCCGAGCAGAAGAACGCTGCGAACATCATCAACGTGGTAGCGTCGGACCAGATCGGGCGTTTCCCCGACGCGTCGGCCCCTGAAGCCCTCCAGCGGATTCCAGGAATCACGGTGGAGCGGGACCAGGGTGAGGGCCGTTACATCAACATCCGTGGGAGCGCCTCGGACTTCACCAACGTGAACCTGAACGGCGCATCGGTACCCTCACCGGAGGGGGATCAGCGCCGGGTGGCGCTGGACGCCGTTCCGGTCGACATCCTCGAATCCATCGAGGTCGCCAAGGCCCTGACCCCGGACATGGACGCCCAGGGCATCGGCGGCGCGGTAAAGCTGGTGACCAAGAAGGCTCCGGAACAGCCGACGGCCACCCTCGATCTGGGCGGAGGGTATGCCCCCATCCGTGAGAATCCCTCCTACGAGGGCGTTCTCACTCTCGGGAACCGTTACGGGAAGGACTCGGAGTTCGGTGTCCTCTTCATGGGATCCTACTCCTTTCGGGACTTCGGCTCGGACGACATCGAGCCCGAATGGGATTTCGAGGATCCTGGGCTGGCCGACGACGTTCTGGTGGAGTTCCAGACCCGGCACTACTCCCTCACCCGACAGAGGATCGGGGGAACCGCCGCCCTGGACTACCGTTTCAGCCCCACCTCTCAGATCCAGTTCACGGGAACCTACACCGAGCACGAGGACACGGAGCAGCGTCGTCGTTTGATCCACGTCATCGAAGACGATGAGATGGAGTTCGACCACAAGAACCGGCTGGAGAATCTCCAGATCGGATCAGGAGCCCTGAACGGCGACCACCTCCTGGGCAACGGGGTCCAGTTGGGCTGGGGGCTGAGCTACAGCCGGGCCGCCGAGGATACTCCGTATGACGACGAGATCGCCTTCATCCAGGAGGACGTGAGCTTCTCCCCCAACATCAGTGATCCCCAGCGGGTGCTTCCGAATCCGGCTTCCGGGGCGCTCTCGGGGCCCTTCGAGTTCGACGCTCTGGAGGCGGGCTTCGGCAAGACCACCGACACGGACCGGACGGCCCACCTCGATCTGGAAATTCCCTACCAGCTCGGTGAGGGGGCCGCTGGAGGACTGAAGTTCGGGTTCCTCCTCCGGGACAAGACAAAGGACCAGGAAATTTCCGAAAACGCGTACGAGCTGGCCGACGGCGACTTGATTCTCGGTCAGGGAATCGGGAAAGCCTTCGACTTCTCCAACTTCCAGCCCGGAAGCGAGTACGGGTTTGTCCCGAGGGCCACCACGCCTGGTGAAGTGAAGAATTTCGTGAGTGACAGGTCCGGTCAGCTGGAGTCCGAGGCCAACATCGAGGCGGACTCGGAAGATTTCGACCTGAACGAGCGGGTCTTCGGCGGCTACGTCATGACGGAGCTGAACCTTTCGGAAGCCTTCATGATCATGCCCGGGGTCCGTTACGAATACACGGATTTCGAGGCCGACGGCTTCAACTGGGATTCGGAGACCGAGACCCTCACGCCGACGGTTTCCGACAACTCGTACGGGAACATCTTCCCTCACCTGCATATGAGGTACCGTCTGAGTGATCAGACCAACCTTCGTGCGGCCTACTCCAGCGCCATCGCCAGGCCCAGCTATTTCAGCCTGATCCCCTACCGGGTTCGGGATGACGAGGACCTGGCAATCGGCAACCCGGAACTCGATCCCACGACATCCAACAACCTGGACTTCCTCCTGGAGCATTACGACGCCCGCATCGGGGTGCTCTCGGCCGGCGTGTTCTACAAGTCCATCAACGATCCCATCTTCACCTTCGTCGAGGAGAACAGCCTGGGCGGAGACACAGAGCAGCCCCGAAACGGGGAGTCCGGAGACATCTTCGGGTTCGAGCTCTCGGCCCAGCAGCAGCTGAACTTCCTGCCCGGCGCCCTGGGAGGTTTGGGGATCTACGCCAACTACACCTTCACCGATTCCGAAGGCACGCTGCCGGACGGCCGGACGGCCAACCTTGCGGGCCAGGCGGATCACGCCTTCAACACGGCGCTGAGCTACGAGCGCGGCGGATTCTCCGGACAGGTGAGCTTCAATTTCCGGGATTCGTACGTCGACGCCTATGGAGACGACGAAGCGGAGGACGAGTTCGTGGGGAGCCGCCACCAGCTGGACTTCTCGGCCAGCTACCGGGTGAACGACCAGGGCACCATCTACATGGAGCTTCTGAACCTCACCAACCAGCCCTT
>JASFVN010000154.1:0-9750 GCA_050049805.1 Gemmatimonadota bacterium | reverse complement strand
ACAGCAGGACCAGCAGGAAACGGCGAGGCTACCAACGGGAGGAACCCTTATGAGAGGTCGGCCCAGGTCTAAGCATCCTCTCTCCCCCCATACCAGTATTCGCGGGACGCGGTCAATGCTCCTGCTAATGCTCGTCACCCTTGCCGGCTTTCCCCTCAGCGCCTGCTACGACCTCGAAGTCACCAATCCCAATGAACCGGACTCGGAACGGGCCCTCTCCAAGCTGGGCGACGTGCAGGCCCTCGTCTCAGCTTCCTACTATAGCTGGTTCCAGGCAAGCTATTTCCCACCGAACTACAGCTATGGCCCGGCAGGCATGATTCTCAACAATCAGAGCTTCCAAGCGACGTCGCCCTGGGCCAACTTCGGTATGGAGTTCTACGGGCGCATTCCCAGAGTGGGCATCGTCAACGAGCACTCGGAAACCTGGTACCGAAATATCAGCTACAGCTGGGAACGGTGCTACCGAGCCCTTTCGGCCCTCGCCAGCGGCCTCAAAGCCATGGAAGACCCGGAGCTTTCCTCGGAGATGGGAGCCGCTGGGAAAGCCCAATACCTCGCCTACGGCCGTTTCGTCCAGGGCCTGGCCCACGGCACGGTGGCCCTCCTCTACGCCAGGGGGTTCATCTTGGACGAGACCACCGATCTGGAGGACGACCAAACCTTCGTGGACTACTCCACCCTCATGGACCAGGCATTCGTATACTTCGACGACGCCATCGGGATCGCGACGTCGAGTTCCTTCGTCATCCCTTACGACTGGATCCAGGCCGACCTGGACTCGCCGGGATTGGTTCGGCTCATCCACTCCTACAAAGCCCGCTTCCGGGCCCTTCTGCCCCGGACCCCGGAGGAGCGGTCCATGGTGGACTGGAACCGGGTGATCTCGGACGTCGATGCCGGGATCCAGGAGACGTACAACACCGAGTTCGACTGGAATGTGGGTTTTTGGAACGGATTCCTGGACTTCTCGACCTACTCGGGCTGGCACCAGCTTCCTTACTTCATGCTAGGGATGGCCGACCAATCCGGGGCGGTGGCCGAGTGGTTCTCCCTTCCCCTTCTGGAGAAGAGACACCGGCTTCCTGACGATCGTCCTGTTTTGATCGTGACCCCCGATTTGAGATTCCCCCAGGGGTCGTCAGTAGAGGAACAGCGGGTCGAGGAGGGGATGTACTTCAGGATTCTGGAGGCATGGGAGGAGGGGTTACCCTGGAGGATGCCGGAAAGGGGAACCTGGCGCTGGTCCTGGTACCAGGCCGGCCACGGGCGGGGTTTGGACTACTACGAGTTCGAACAGTTCGGTCAGCCGGAGATCACCCTGGCTGAGATGCGCCTTCTCAAGGCCGAAGGCCTCTTCCGATCGGGAGATCGGGCCGGAGCCGCGGCCATCATAAATAAAACCCGCCTACGGGCCGGCTTGTCCCCCACCGATGCCTCTGGAACGAATGCGAGTTGTGTCCCCAAGCTCCCGAACGGCGCCTGCGGAGACCTCTGGGAGATGTTGAAGTGGGAGAAGCGCATGGAAACGGTGTGGACGGGACCGTTCGGCAACGGGTGGTTCTTCGACGGGAGGGGTTGGGGTGACCTGTGGAAGGACACTCCCCTTCAATGGCCGGTCCCCTGCCAGGAAGTCGAGCTGACGGGCAATCTTCCTTGCGCCACCTTCGGCGGACCGGGCGGATTGATGAGCGCCCCGGTGAGCACCTACGACTTTCCCTTCGAGCGATAGGCCCCCAATGCGTACTCTGCCGAAGTGGAGTTTCTCCGTGACAAGGTCGAGGGCATGGGTGGTGGCTCTCCTCTTCTGTGCAGTGCTCCTTTCTGGATCGAGGGAAGCGTCGGGGCAGACCGGCTCCGTGACAGGAGCCCTGGTCAGCTCCGAAACGGGGGATCCCCTCGGCGCCGTCCATGTCACACTCACGCCGGCAGGCTCGGAGGTTGCCACATTCAGCGGACTCTCCCGGGCGGATGGCCGTTACCTGATCGTGAACGTGCCCGAAGGCAGATATGCATTTCGCGCAGAACTGATTGGGTATGGCACGGAAAGCCTGCGCATCGACGTGGTGTCGGGACAGGCGACCGTCGTGGACCTCCGGATGGATCCGGAGCCCATCTCCCTGAGCGAGATCGTGGTGACAGGCGTCATTGGCGCCACCCAGAGAACCAAGCTTCCCTTCGACGTGGCCCAGGTGAGGGCCGCGGATATTCCTGTTCCCAGCATCAACGCCGTCCAGAGCATCCAGGGGAAGGTCGCCGGGGTCCAGGTGGTCCAACCCACCGGCCTTCCAGGCTCAACTCCATCCATCCTTTTGCGTGGGATAACGAGCCTCAACGCCAGCGGCCGAAGCCAGGATCCTCTCTACATTGTCGATGACATTATCGTCGGGTCGGACCTGGTGGATGTCAGTGCCCTGGACATTCAAAGCATCGAGGTGGTGAAGGGCGCTGCCGCCGCCTCCCTTTACGGCTCCCGGGCCGGAAACGGCGTGATCCACATCAGGACCCGGCGGGGCGGCGAAATGGGGGAGGATGAGATACGGTTCAGGATTCGGTCCGAGTTCGGAAGGAGCACCCTGGGTCGGAGGTCGGAAGGGTACCTTCCCGAAGCACACCGGTACGCCCTCAGTCCGGACGGCACGATGTTCCTGGATGCGGACGGCAACCCCTGCGAATGGCTGGAATGTGGCTCCCTGGCCCTTGCCGGCCAAACCGCAGGGGAAGGTGCAGCCACCGAATGGAACACCTACCAGAGCAACCTCTGGCCCGGCAGGACCTACGACCAGATCGATCGGTTTTTCGCCAACGGTGATTTCCTTCAGAACCAGATCTCCGTGGAAGGCCGGTCCGGCCGAACGAACTTCCGGATTTCCGCCAGCCGTCTGGACCAGGAAGGGACCATCCAATACCTGCCCCACTTCGTCAGGAGCAACTTCCGGGTGAACCTGGACCAGGAGGTTCTGAACAAGCTGTCGGTGCAAACGAGCGTGTACTACTCCCGGTCCACCCAACCTCAAAGGGGGTTGGACGAGAATGCCATGTTCGAATTGCAGCAAACCGCTCCGGTGGTGGACCTGACGGCGGAAGACCCGGACCACCCCGGAGAGCCCGTGTTGGTTGTGGGTCCGAACAACGAGACGAACCCCTTCTACGATCTTCAGACCCTACGCCAGGAACGCTGGCGATCGAGGTTCCTCGGCTCCCTATCGGCCCAATATACGCCCTTCGATTGGCTGGCGGTGGACGGGAACTTCAGCTTCGACAGGGGAGACCGGAAAGAGGAGGATTTCTGGCCGAAAGGATATCGCACGATCGCCCCGGACTTCAGGAACGAAGGAGCCTTGAGGTTGTTACAGAACACCACGGAGGCCCTGAATGCAAGCCTGACCGCTTCCTTCTGGTGGAACCTCTCGGATCGTATCCGTAACCACACGCAGGTCCGGTATCTCCTGGAAAGCCTTGACGACGATACCTACTGGGTGGACGGGTATGAATTCGCAGTCGAAGATGTCCCCACCACCACCAACCTCAACCAGGAAACCCTCCTCTCCGAATCCGGAATGGAAACGGTGAGGGCCGACGGGTACTTCCTCATCACCGACTTCGATATCCAGGACAAGTATGTGGTGGACGCCCTGATCCGGAACGACGGGAGCTCCCTTTTCGGCAGGGATGAGCGGCGACAGTGGTACTACCGCATCGGAGGAGCCTGGAGGATCAGCGAGGAAGACTTCTTCCGTTTTCCCCACCTTGATGAACTCAAGCTCCGCTACTCGGTTGGCACGGCCGGAGGTCGTCCCCGGTTCAACGCCCAATACGAATCTTTCGACGTGGAGGCAGGAAGAGTCATACCCAATCGGTTGGGGAACAAGGAGTTGAAGCCGGAGTTCTCCACGGAACACGAAGCGGGTTTGGACCTGAGCGCCTTCGGTAATCGGGCCATGCTCTCCCTCACCTACGCCCAAACCACCACGGAGGACCAGATTCTGCAGGTTCCGCTCGCCACCCTGGCCGGGTACCTGACCCAATGGAAGAACGCCGGCACTCTCAGGAGCAAGAGCTGGGAGGCGAGCCTGGATGTGCGCCTGATGGAGAAGCCCGACTTCGCATGGAGCGCCAAGCTTCTCGTGGACGCCACCCGCTCGAAGATCACCTCCCTGAATACCCAACCGTTCCCGTACTATTACTTCTGGGCGCGGGAGGGCGAGAAAGTCGGGACCTTCTACGGCAGGCAGGCTGCAGCTAGTTGCGCAGATCTTCCGGCGGGAACCTCCTGCCAGGGGTTCTCCATCAACGACGACGGATTCCTCGTTTGGACAGGTGCTGAAGATTCCTACGGCGACATCATGGCAGGTAGCCTGGTGCACTCGACCGCCTCACAATGGGGAACCGACGGTCCCCTCGTCGGCGGAGAGTGGTTGAAGTGGGGAACGCCTTTCGCCGGTTTCTGTGTGGACCGGGTCACGGGGGCGGAAACTCGGGATTGCCCCATCGGAAACGCCATACCCGATTACAACCTGGGGTTTTCCACCACTCTTAGCTGGAAGGGATTAACCGTCTACGCTCTCTTGAACCGAAGTTCCGGGTTCGATCTGTTCTCCAATTACCTCCTCACCAACTCCGCCCTCTTCGATCAACACGATGTCCCGGCAAGCCGGAGAAAGCCCATCGGCTACCACGACGCATGGTACGGCCTCAGCTACGGCGGCATCAACAGCAACATGATCCACGACGGGAGCTTCACGAAACTACGGGAGGTGTCCGTCTCCTACTCTCTGGAGCAGGGTCTCCTCAGCAGGATCCCGGGCCTCAATCGTTTCAGCAGGGTGGGGATCCGAGTCACCGGGCAAAACCTGTTCACCTGGACCGACTACGGGGGTTTCGATCCGGAGGTGGGAAGAGAGGGCTCTATAACCGGTTCTGCCGTCTTGAACAGAGTCGACAACCGATCCTATCCGCAAATCCGTACCTTCACCGGAGTGTTGGATCTGGTGTTCTGAAGAACGGCTCAGCGAGGGCGGCCCCCAAGCCCGAGAGCGGCCAACCCCGCCTCGGCTTCTTCCACCATCCACCGAAACTCCGGCTCCGGATCTGTGAAGGTGTCCAGGAAGATCCGGTAGTGTTCCGCCGACCGGGCCGTATCCCCCATCTCACCGTATAAGGCGCCCAGCTTGAGCTGGGCGGCGGGCCAGGGAAGGCCCAGACCCTGGACGTCGGACCCTCGATACCGGGGAAGACCGATGACGTCTTCCAGGCGGGCAATGGCGTCCTCCGTTCGCCCCACCTCTTCGTAGGCCTGGGCCAGGAGCCACCACACCACGTAGGTGTCTCCACGGCCGAACCCATATCCGGGCTCCCGAAATCGGGCCTCCAGCGGTTCCAGAATGTCGATGAGACGGCGCCAGTCCTGGGCCTGGTAGGCCGGCCCGGCCTCCATCAGTACGAACCAGGGTTCGAAGGCCCGTTCGAATCGGGTGCTGGTGGCCGTGTCCCGCATGGCTTCCAGACGACGGAGGACCCGAGCGGCTTCCAGCGTGTCGCCCTGGAGGGCCGCTCGGGTTCCGTGGAGAGTGAAACGGAAGACCTCATCCATTCCCCGGCCCGCCAACTCCAACCCGTCCTCCTCGCCGGGGCCCGGAGGGAGTCCGTAGGCGAGCTCGAGGATCAGGGCCCGCCTCCCCTGTTCCCCTTCCATCCGTATCCGATGCTGCTCCCGGACCCGCCCCCGCACCGCACCGAGCTGAAGCATCAGGTTCTCTCCGACATATTCCAGGTTCCCAAACTCAGGGTAGGCCCCTGCGGCCTCCATGAGGGGCCCGAAAAGACTGTCCGCCCGGTTCCACTCCCCTTCTGCGATGGAAGAAACGAAATCGGTCCAGATCAGACATTCGGGATGGTTGGAAAGCCCCAGAGAATCCGACATGAATGCCAGATACTCCGGCATTTCACCCCGGATCCCTGCAGCAAGGGTACTGTTCAGGAAATCAACCTGATGGCACTGGAAAAACCACTCCACCGATGATGGAAACCGGGGGCGGAGGTACTCCGCATCCCAGGCGTGGCTCTGCAAGGCGGTGGAATAGGCCGAATCCATCCAGCTGATTTCCATGAGGGCGAGGGCGTAGTTGCTGGCGTAGGTCACTCGCTCACCCTCACTCACGAGACGAACCACATTCTCCTCGAAGCGTTCGTAGGCCATGTCCCAGGAAGCGACGTCCCGGGCTCGCGTTTCGTAGAACTCGACGTTGGCACGCCTGGCGTCGGTGAGCCGTTCGGGAAAGCGGTTCCGCTGGGCCGCGGCTGCCTCGGCAGAATCCGCCATCCCGATCCTTCCGTATGCCAAGGAAAGCATGTGCCAGGCCATGGCAAAAGCGGAATCCAGGGTCACGGCGTCTTGGAGGAGGGGAATCGCCCGCCGGGGAGACCCCATCCAGGTCAGGGTCCGGCCTTCCATATAGTGCTGGAGAGCCTCTATCGAAGGAGTCACCACGTCGGGGAAACGGCCCGTGGCTTCCAACGCCTCGGGTGTCTCCCCCAGGGATTCCTGGATCTCCCAGACCGCGTCCTGGACCGTCTCCAACAGCTCAAAAACCGAGGGCGCTCTCAGTGTGGCGCCGGCCAATTGGGTACCGCTGGAGCGATCCTCCACACTCAGCGTGAAGGCGAAGACGCTGTCGAACTCGTCCAGGCGGGGAAGGGTGACGGCCCGCACTCCCAGGCGCGTGGCCAAATCCCGGGCCCGGGGCCGGTCCAGCACCGCCGTGTCCGGCAGGTCCATGAGGGCCCTCACTCGAGCCACGCGGTCTTCCGGGAGCGTTTGCACCGGGTGCCCCTTGTTCAGCTCTATGGCCAACTGGAGAGCCACCGCCTCCCGGAGTTCTTCGTCGGCATTCCCTTCCACCGCCGCCAGCACCGTGAAGGGACGTTCCCCCGGGGGCGGATCCACGACACCGAACCACCTCCAGGGCGGCCCGAGGGCGAGAAAGACCACTGCCACAGTCAAGAGGAGGGTCCCCAAAACCACCTTCCGGCTCCGCAGCACCGTAGCCGCCAGCCTGTTCCCTGAGGCAGGCGCCCCGGCCAGCGCCTTCTCGAACTCCTCCATGCTCCGGAATCGGTCTGCCGGCGTCTTGGCCAGGGACCGATCCAGGGCGTCGGCAACCCCCCTCGGCACCGAGGGCCGGCTCCCGGTGATCCGCACTGGGTCCACCGCCAGGTGCTGCCTCAGCACCGTCTGGACGTCCATCCCCTGGAACGGCGGATGCCCCGCCAGCATCTCGTACAGCACGCACCCCAGGGCATACTGGTCCGCCCTCCCGTCCAGCTCCTCCTCCCCCGTCACCTGCTCCGGGCTCATGTAGGACGGCGTTCCCAGGGACTGACCGGTTCCCGTGAGCTTCGTCTCCTCGGCCCCGGCCCTGGCCTGGGCGATCCCGAAATCCGCCAGCAGGGCGTGGCCCCGCTCCAGCATGATGTTGGCCGGCTTGATGTCCCGGTGGATGACCCCCTTCTCGTGGGCGTAGGCCAGGGCATCGGCCACTTCCCGGGCAATCTCGGCGGCGTCCTCGATGGGCAGCTGACCTTCCCGTTCCAGCCGGTTCTGGAGGGACTCCCCGTCCACGTAGGGCATGACGTAGAAGAGGAAGCCCCCAGCCGCCCCTGAGTCAAACAGCGGAAGGATATGGGGGTGGCTCAGGTTGGCCGTGGTGCGGATCTCCCGGAGGAAACGGTCGGCCCCGATGGCCTCGGCCAGGTCCGGACGCAGAACCTTGATGGCCACGGTCCGGTCGTGCTTCAGGTCATGGGCACGGTAGACCGTGGCCATCCCGCCGCTGTCGATCTCCTCCTCGACGCGGTAGCGGTCGGAAAGGGCGGCGGTCAGGATCTGTTCAGGTTTCATGACGCCTACCCTCTAGGCCGAATGAAATCCTCGAAGACCGGATCACCCCTGAGGCGCATTATGTCCACATCCCAGTGAACCATAGATCGTTCTCCGATGACCGCGTGCTGCCCTTCTTCGATGGCCTGCTCGAGCAACTCCACGACCCTCTCGGCGTCACCCATGGCGGCATAAAGGGTCGCCCGATAGAAGGTCACCAATCCCCTTGAATACCCCCCCAGAACGGAATCGGGCACCGCGGTCAGTCGCTGGTCTACCTCCAGCGCCTGGGCCGTGTCCCCCGTCAGCACAGCCGTGATGCCAAGGTGGGTGTCGCATACGTAGTGCTGGGGATACCGTGGTTGGAGGTACTCGAAGATGTCGTGAGCGTCTTGGTCACGTCCCAGCCAGTGGAGGATGATGGCCTGCATCAATCGGTTGGAGGGATTCGTATCCTCCAGTCGCCGGAGCTCCTCCTCCATGACGCTCCTCGCCTCGGCATGGAAGCCGTGGGCCATGAGCTCTCCGGCGACCTGCCGGCTGAGTCTATAGTCCGCCCGATCCAGGAGGGCCCTGATCAGACTGTCCGCCTCCTGGATTTGACCCAAGGCTATGCGGGCCCGGAACTCCCGAAAGGTGAACCCGCCGAATCGCCGTTTCCCCTCCAGGACGACTTCCAGCTCCTCGTCGAACCGTTCGAGCCCGTGGAGGGCTTCCGAGTACGTCTCGAAGTAATCGGGGTTGTCCCCCACGTACTCATCTCGGAACCCCCCGTTGTCCTTCTCCCATCGTCCGAAGAACTCGACTGCCTGCTCCATGTAGTTGAGGTTCGCCGCGGCCCACCCGGCGAGGTAACTGTACTTGAGGGGTACATCTCGCTGCCGGGCCATCCGATAGGCGGTATCAAAGTCCAGGCTTATCAATACCTTCAAAAAATCGAAGACCCACAGTTGGCTCTCCGACATCAGGCTCCTTGAGGCTTCCAGGATCGCGCAAATGGAGTCTGCCTCTGAAAACCGCATATGGGCGACAAGTTCGAGAAAAGCATCGAGCCCCGCGACCATCCACGTCGGATCCATCTCGAAGGCCCGGAGAAGGTGATGGAGCGATTCTTCCGTCGACCCACCTGCCACGTAGAGATCGATTCCGGCCTTGTACTCCCGGTATACGTCGGGGTCCACGGGCGGGCGGTCGTACCCAAGCCCTTCTCGGTCCCGGCCCAGGTAGTCCGGATCCAGCTCCTGAGCCAGGAGCCCGGAGACCCGCGTACCTACCTCCTGAATCACCGCCGACGGCTCGTCTGCCTGCCCCTTGATCGGTCCCAGATCGAAGAGCGGGCGGCCCCCTCTAGAGTCGAAGACATGTGGGACGAAAGCCAGTGAATCCCCCTCCAGGTAGAAGTCCCCGTATACCACCGTTCCAGCACTTAAGGGGGGTTGGGATAGGACCTCCCTGGGGTACTGCCCCGGGAACGCGGTGGAGAGGGTGACACGGACGTCGGATACAGGAACCACTTCGGCCACGGCTTCCCAGGCCAGGGACTGTCCAATCTGTTCGGCCACGATGTCACCGTAGACTTCGAGAGTCGGATCCCCTGTGCGGTTCTCAAAGGGAACCACCGCCACCAGGAAGGGGTCCGGCTGCCATCCTCCATCGCCATCGGGCCAGAGGAGAACACCCAACACCCCCGCCACCACCAACACCAGAGCCGCCGCCGATCCGAACACCACCGTCCGGGCCCGGCCCATGGGGATCTTCGCCAGGAGGGGCAGGGTAGCCCCGGCCAGCGCTTTCTCGAACTCCTCCATGCTCCGGAATCGGTCTGCCGGCGTCTTGGCCAGGGACCGATCCAGGGCGTCGGCAACCCCCCT
>JASFVN010000512.1:0-3088 GCA_050049805.1 Gemmatimonadota bacterium | reverse complement strand
CCTACGCCCCCGGTCCCACGTGCAGCACCCGCATCATCTCATGGTCCTCGTGGGAGAGGATGTGGCAATGCCAGACGTAGCGGCCAGCCTTGTCGAAGGTGGCTTTGATGCGGGTGATCTGCCCAGGGAGGGCCGTGACCATGTCCTTGGGTGCGTTCTCCACGTACTCCGCGTAGTCTGAGTCTCCAATTGGGACCCTGGGACCCTGCGTCTGGATGTTCGACAGGTAGTATCCAGTTCCCTCAGCGCCATTGTGCTGAGGTACGACCTTCTCAACGAGATCGTAGGTGAAGTCCTGTCGGTCGAGAATCTCGAAATGCACCAAGTGCAGGTGGACCGGGTGGGCGTCGCCGGTGGCGTTGTAGATCTCCCAGATCTCTGTGTCCCCGACCCCCGGGTTCTCGGTGGTGGGCTGATGCCAGGCCAGGGCGCCGTTCACCATGTTGCCCTGCGCGTCCATCGTGGGCTCCGCCACCCCGAGGAGGGGCTGGAGGCGTCCATACTCGTCATTGCCCTCGAAAAGGGCCACCCTTCTGGTGCGCGTCACTCCGTTGTCGTTCACGTGGCTGGGGCCGGCGAACGTCCCCGGATTGAAGGCGTCCAGGACATCCTGGCTATTGGCCACGTCGAAGGCCATGATCCGATCGGTCTGGCGCTGCGTGAAGTTATCCTCAGGGTCGCCGTACTCACCACCGAACGGAGCGTCCCCGCCGACGTTCTCCATGATGATGCGGTAGCCCTGGAGACCCTTGAAGTCGACGACGATGTCATAGCGGCCACCGGGCTCCACTACGAGAGTATCCACCTGCGTAGCGGAACTGGCCAACCCCTGGTCGCTTCCGACGACGTGGAAGGGGATCGTGGGGTAGCCACCGGCCAACTCGGTAGCTCCAGCAGGTGCCACGCGAAGCCGGATTACCAGGAACCGGCTGTCGCAGCCGTTCAGGAGGTGCAGGCGGTAGTTGCGGGGCTCCACGTCCTCCTTGGGCCAGATCATTCCATTGACCACCATGTGGTCTCCGAAGAACTCGGCGAGGGCCGTGGGACCGCCACCGGGGAACATGAACTCTGGGAGAATGACGGGGGGATCGTCTGCGTCCGTGATGAACTCATCGTAGAACGGATCCCCCGGAAAGGCCGGGTAGAAGAGCTCCCCGGTGCTCAAGAACATCCGGTCCTGAATGGCATAGGCCTTCTCGTACGGCCAAGCCGGCAGCCCATAGCTGTTTCCTGGCAGGCCCGTATCGTCGCCATCCCGGACAAAGTAGAACCCCGCCATCCCGGCATATACGTTCAGTCGGGTGATGCCCAGGGCGTGATCGTGGTACCAGAGGTTCCCGGCAGGCACGTTGTTGTCGTACCGGAACTTGGTGGTGAATCCTCCCGGAACGTTGTCCCATTGGGGACCCACGACCTGCCTTCTCCTCATCGGCGGGCCGTAGAAATACTCGGGGTTCCCGTCGAACTGGTAATCGGTGTGCCCGCCGTGGAGGTGGGTGATGATGGGCACGCCGTTTCTTGCGATGGAGTATCTCGTGTACCCCGGGAGGCTGTAGCACCAGTGCAAGCTCGTGTCCACCGGGAGCAGGTGCTGGGCAACCCCGTCGAGGGCGTTGGCCCAGATCACCTCCGTTTGGCCCGGGCCGCTCTGGATCTGGAATGTCCGGCCCGGCCCTGTGAAGATCCGATCCATCTGAGAGCCATAACCCCAGACCGGTGTGGACAGCGGGTTCATCCCGCTGTCGACCAGTCCAGTCTGGTGCACGGCCGGCCCAATCTGGATCTTGTACCGCCCCCTCCTGTCCGGCTGGTAGATGAACCCCGGCTTCAGTGCGTCCGGCACGGGGTTCGCGAACTTCGGCTGGTCGGCCGGATTCGAGAGCCCTGGCGCGAGCACCGTCGCCCACCCCCTTTGGCTTCCGAGGGCGATTCCTGCCATCGCCCCCGCCATGGTCTTCGCAAAATCCCTTCTCTTCATTGAGCCTCCTCAATCTCGCCGGATTCTCGAGCGTCGTAGGGTGCAGATGACTCCGGCGAGACCTGAGCCATAACCCTGAGATCACAGATCGCCCGCACATCGATCTATACCCGGGTCCCTGGGGGGGAGCGGGAGAAGCCTGGCCGGAGGCCATGGCGCAAAGATCCCTTACCGCCCTGGCCGACCCTTACCGGTCCAGCCGGGCGTGCTCGATGCGATTCGGATGATGAGGGAGTCGGCTCTGCGCCGGGGATCAGACGAGATCCTCGGATTGGCAGAGCCGCCGAACCGGCGTCATCTGGTTTTTATGTGCGTTATACAGGCGTTATTAATAAAAAGAAACAAAAGGCGCAAGAGAAAATTTCTAAATAACGTTGATACACCGCGGTTTAAACTTGAGTGAATGAAAACACAAATACATGAATCTTTTCCATTGGGGGAGGATTGGGGTGGGTTCAGGTGCCGAAATCTCGTGGCCGATCCCCCCGTGCCGCGAGTAAGGAAGCCGGGGGGAGGGGCAGGCCCGAGCCCGACGACTGTGTGTCGACGGTGAATCCGTGCCTGCGCTTGAGGGGAGGGAAGAATTCCCCTCGGAGGAGAGTGCCGGGAGATGCGTGCCCGCTCTCCGCGGCTTCTATTCCCCTCAGAACTTGACCTGCATCACGACCTGGAGGCGGGTGTCCGTTTCGAGGTCGGGGTCGTTCCAGTTTCGCCGGTCCAGATCCAGAAGGAGGATGTTCTGCCCGCCGAAATCGTACCCGATCCCCCCGTGGAGGCGGGTGAAGCTCCGGTCGGATGAGCCAGGGGTCCGGGCGAAATCGTCGAATCCGCCCACCAGGCGCCAGTTGGGCCCCAGGCGATACTCCCCGAAGAGGGAGTACCCGTCGAAATCGGTGGCTTCGGCAGGGCCGTCGGGCTCGGTCCAGCTCCCTTTCTGGTTTCCCTTGCCCCAGGCGTACTGGGCCGTCAGGGTGCCCCGGGGAAACTGGTAGGAAGCCATCAGGTTGTAGGTCTCCCAGTCCGGGATCTCGTCGCTCTCGCCTTCCTGGTTTCCCTTCCCGATGATGGCCAGACCGGAGAGCTGGAACCCCGGCATCGCGTCGGGGAGGG
>JASFVN010000511.1:0-3091 GCA_050049805.1 Gemmatimonadota bacterium | reverse complement strand
ACATGCTTATGCGGCCCTCGGCCACGGCGGTGCGCCGGGTTTCGGCTTTTCCCGAGACGTCGACCATTCTGGCGCGGCCGTGGGAATCCAGGTGGGACGCTCGGTTACTTGGTTTGTCCATGGTGTCTCCTGGAACCGGTCCCGTGTGGTTGACCCACCAGCTCTTCCCTCAGATCCCGGAGGAGGCCGAAGATCAGCAGTTGGGGATTGACGTTCCCTGCCGCCATCTCGCGGGCGGCATCGGTGGCTTGGATGGCCCTCGTGACGCTGGAAGGGTGGATGCTCCAGCGGGCCAGCACCTCCTCGAACACCTCTGCGTCCCACTGGCCGCCCCGCCCTTCCCGAGGCTGGCAGGTGGCCACGGCAAGGTCTCTGAGCCATTCCTCCAGGAAGTCCAGGAGCTCGAATAGCCCCCGGGCCCCCACGGGTTGAAAGGACCCTGCCACCTGGAATGCGGGGCCCAGGGTCGGGGCCAAAGCGGCAGAAAGCAGCCGCAAGGCGGCCTTCCGCGTTTCCTCCAGGGGTCCCGGGTCGTGTCCGTCACCGACGAATCCCAGCGCTCGTCCGATGGCCCCGTGGGAGATGGCGGCCGCCCGGTGAGCCTCGCCTTCTTCCACCTGGGCCACCCTGACCAGGAAGTCCGAAACCTCCTCCCGGGAGAGGGGGGGAAGATGGAGCTGGGTGGTCCGGGATCGGATGGTGGGAAGTAGGCGGCCCGGCTCGCTTGAGGTCAGTATCAATACGGTGCCGGAGGGAGGCTCCTCCAGGAGTTTCAGGAGGGCGTTGGCCGCCTCCGAGCTGGACTCCTGGGGCGCCAGCGCCTCGGCCTCGGCGATGAGGAATACCTGTCGCTCGCCCGAGGAAGGGCGGCGGTGAGCCTGCCGCCGCAAGGTGCGGGCGGCCGCCAGGTAGAGGCTCTTCGGCTCTCCACCCACACTGGCACGGAGGGGGTTCTCCCGCAGCTCGGAAAGGACCTCTCCCCGGGCCTCCTCCAGGGCCTGAGCCAGCTTGTCCGGGGTGGAGACGCCTTTGGGGCGGGAGAGGGGAAAGTACCAGTGTAGGTCGGGGTGCTCCAACTTCACCGCCCGGCGACAGCTATCGCATTCCTCGCACGGCCCCCTGGGAGTCGGCGCGGGGCAGAGGAGGAGTCGAGCCAACCAAAGGGCCAGGTGCTGCTTCCCCACCCCCCGGCTCCCGTGAATCAGGAGGGCCGCCGGTAGGGATCCTCGAAGCCGGGCCCGGGCCAGGGCCTCGAGCAGGTCGGCGTGGCCCCAGTGGGGGTGCAGGGTCACGGGATCGGGTTGCGGCCCTTGAGCCACTGGAGAGGATCCATGGCCTGGGTGGTCCCTCCGGCCACCGGGGCCCGAATCTGGAATTCGATGTGGGGGCCCTCCGGGGTTTGAGCTCCTCCCACCGTCCCGACCACCTGTCCCGCCTGAACCTGGCTCCCTTGTATCACGCCGACCTCCTCCAGGTAGAGGTAGAGCGTGTAGAAGCCTCCGCCGTGGTCCAGGATTACCGTGGGTCCGTATCCCTCGAAGGGTCCGGCCAGGACCACCGTACCCGCCTTTACAGCCATCACCGGCTCCCCCTGCGGGGCCCCGATCCCGATGCCGTTCCACCGCAGCACCGTTCCGTTGGGGCGTCTTTCCAGGCCGAACCGATAGACCAGTTCCCCCTCCACCGGCCAGTCCAGCGACCCGGCATCTGCGCCGGAGAGGCTCCCGGGTCCCCCGCGCCCCAATCCCGCCAGGGCCCGCCTTCGTTCCTCCTCCAGCCGCCGGCGCTCCAGGTCGTCGATGAGATTCGTGAGCTGTCCCTCATCGGCCTCCAGCTGTTCCAGGCGGGATTCGGTTTGCCTCTCCCGCTCCTCGAACTGGGCCAAAGCAGCCTGCTGGTCCCTTTCTACCGATCGAAGCTCAGCCACTTCTCCCATCTTGGCTTGTCGGAGGCGCCTCAGCTCGGAAAGGCTGGTTTCCAACTCCTGGCTGTGCAGCCGGAGGGCCTCCTCCAACTCGCCTACCCGATCCACCAGACCACGGTCGTAGGCCGCGATCTGTTGAAGGTATCGGTATCGAGTGAGGAGGTCGGCAAAGGAGTCGGCTCCCAGGAGCACCCGAAGGGAGTGAAGGGGACCTCTCTTGTAGATATCGCGAATCCGGCGATGCAGGATCGCCTGGCCCTCCGTCAACTCCTCCTGAGCGTGAATGAGCTCGGATGTGGTCTCTTCCACCTGCCTCGCAGTGATCTCCTCCTGGAAATCCATCTCGGCCAGGACCGATCGGGAGGCCGTGAGCTGTCGCTCGATGTTCTGGAGCTCCTGGAAAGCGTCCCTGACCTGAACCCGAATCTCCTCCATCTGCTGCTGTAGTCGTGCCCGCTCCGCCCGTATGGCCTCCAGCCTCCGCTGGCTCTCCAGTATCTGTGACTGCAGGTCAGGATCCTGAGCCGCCAGCCGAGGGAAGGGGAGGAGGGCGATGAGCGCGAGTAGGATGAGCGGGATACGGATCACCGGCTCATACCTCCTTCAAATACCGCCGAACGGCCAGACTCGCGGCTACAACCCCCAGGAGGGTCCCGGTGGCGAGACCTCCCAGAACCCAGGCCGTAGGGATCCACTCCAGGTCGTAAAGGAAGGCCTTGAGGGTTCGGTAGGTGCCCGTGGTGAGGATCAGGGCCAGGAGGCCGCCCAGAAACCCTGTGGCAGCTCCTTCCAGGAGGAATGGGCGGTGCACGAAGCTGTTCCTCGCTCCCACCAGCCGCATGATCTGGATCTCCTCCCGCCGGGCGAAGATGGCGATCCGTATGGCGGTACCGATGATCAGGGTCGCTACCAGAGCGAAGGCTCCCCCCAGAATCATTGCGGAGACGCCTCCGATTCGCCGGAGGAGGAAGAGACGCTCCACCCATTCCCGCCCGTAGCGAACCTCCTCCACGAAGGCATACCGGGCCGCCGCTTGGGCCACCGCCTCCACCGACTCCGAGGTTCGGCCCCCCCGTAGGAACCGGATTTCCAGGGACGCGGGGAACGGGTTGGTCTCCAGGTCCGCGGAGACTTCGGCCACCTCGGGCAGGAAGCCCGGCGAGATAG
>JASFVN010000510.1:0-3096 GCA_050049805.1 Gemmatimonadota bacterium | reverse complement strand
CGGTCCGTGCCCTTCCGTCGCTCCCGGATGTCCAACTGGAGCATGGTGATACTTTCCCCCGTGTGATCCCATTAATCAAATGTTTCACCCCCGGGGGAAGTGGGTCAATCTTCTGATTTCAGTGGAGAACAACAGAAAAAGGGCCCCATGGGGCCCGCTTCCGCCGGGCCTCGTGCAGGGACTGAATGTCCCCGATCCGCCTTTTCTCTGCTAGGTGAAGAGGGGTTGAAGCCTACGGTCCACTCCCGAACGGCGTTCACCGGTGCGGCGATCCGGTCCCGCATACGAAGCGCCTTCGGGTTCCCCGGCCTGAGCCGTCCTCCGGTCGGGGACCGTTCGCCGGTCTTTTCCGCTCCGACGTTCTACCTCAGGCCAGGACCCCAGGGGGTTTCCCTGCATGGCACGCTCCCCCGCTCCGAGGGCTCTCTTCAACCGATCTTGACGTAGTGAAGCGAAATCTAATGGCCGCGGGTTGGCACCACCAGAGTTGTGTTGGGCGGGCAGCCATTTCGGAAGTTGGGGGTCCTGGGGCAGGTGGGAGAGGTATCGGGAGGCGTTTTCTAGGCTTTTCAGGGCAGAGAGGGTGTCGGATTGGCGACAGGCGCCCCTATGGTGAGGCTTTTCAGGAGGGGAGTGAAGGGGGTGCACGCGGAGCGGGGCTCCGCCTCGGAAGAAGGGGAGACGGGGGGAACGAAGTTGGGCCTAGCTGGTGTCGTAGGGCTCGAGGGCAGGGCCGAGGCTGAGCCAGAGGAGGAGGAGGAGTTCGATGGCGCTCGGGGGAGGACGGCCTCCGCGCCGGAGGAAGCGGAGGCGGTAGAGACGTTCGATGCACATGGCCAAGAACACGAGGAGCGTGTGGATGCGGACGCTATTGGGCTCGTGATGGGGGATGTGCTTGAGGCCGTAGCGGTTCTTGGCATCGTTGAACCCCTGGTTCTCGATCCCCCAGCGGCTCTTGGCCATACGGAACAGGGCCTTGGACCCTACCTGCTTGGTGTGAAAGCTCGTGAGCCAGTAGGCGTCGAAGATCTTTCCATCGGCTCGAACGTGCCGGTACCGCAGAACCCGGACCGCGGGCCAGCGGAGACCCTCCCAGGGCTCAAAGTCTTCGGCATCCCAGAGGTCCACTCGTCCCCCCTCATAGTTGAACCGTTGGTGGGCGGGCGTGTTCTCGAACCGGTCTCGTGCGGCCTGGTAGAGCTCAGGCAGGTTGTCCTTGAGGGCAATCACCACGGCCAAGCCCAGCCCTTGGGCCCAATGGATGAACGGTGCGGCCGCATAGAGCCCGTCGGCCACCACATAGGAGGCGAACCGACGCCCCAGCAGACCCACGGCCCGCTCGAGCAACCGTTTGCCCACCGTGAGTTCGCCTTCCCCCGGCCCATAGTGTTCGGCATCGAAGGGCAGGACCAGGGCACCCGGGCCCACCACACTGATCGCACAAAGCCAGTGGGCGTACATCCCCCCTTGGGGCCGGCAGAGACTGCATCGGCACGCCTGACTCCGGCCAGCCCCGGTACCGTCCAGGGCCAGGCCCAGATGCACCACCCCTTCAAAGACCTTGTTCCGCTTGGCCCGCATCACCAATGCCGCCAAGGCCTGCCGCATGCGGTCCACCGATAGACGCTCGGTGAAGTAGGCCAACGTATCGTCGCCGAACCGGTCCCCCACACCCAAGGAAGGAGAGGTGAGACGGACCAACGTTTCCAGTCCGTGAAAGGAAGCTACCCGGAGCACTTTGCCCACCACGAGGGCCCAGAGAAGCGAGGAGGCGGGAATCTGAGGGGAGGGTCGTCCATCGCCGGGATCGTCCAGGTAGCACGCCAGGCCCAGACACTCCCGGACATACCGAAGGAGCCGAAGAGGACTCGGCCCCTTCCTCACAACCTACTTTCGTTTCTTCTTCTTCCGCTTTTGAGCACGCTGCTTCTTCTCCAGCGTGAGTAACTCGGCATTGGCCAGAAACACCTCTCCAACCCCCTCCCGGAAGGACCGGGCCCGATCCACCCGCTCCCGGACCTCTTCCACCCAATCGGCCGGAATCGCCTCCACGCGCTTCTTGCCCCTCTCCATATAGGTCAGCTGCCACTGAGGATGACCCTCTCCCTCGGCACAGTGGCAGTAGCTCTTGCCACAGCGGCGATAGGATAGTGACAGCGATCCCGGCAGTCCGTCTTCGGGCACCTCGAGACGACGCAACAACGCGAACTTCTTTTGCCGAGCCTTGGCGGCTTGGTCCCCTTTGGGACGCGTCAGGTCACCCATATAGGATCTTCTCATGCTGAGGGTACATATACCGGCAGTGTCTCTCCGCTGCAAGTCTTTTCCACCAATGCGAAAATAGAACAGGCAGCCCCCTCAGTGGAGACTGCCCACAAAAACCCCGTCTTCAACGTTTTTCTTAGGTCATTCCATCACATCTTCCGAAACTACTGAGTCTTGAGGCCCATAATGGCTTGGAACATTGGGTCGACCAGCAATTCACGTAACGAACCATTCGGTTCAAGATCGGAGCCGGACACCCGAGTGTCCCCTTCCAACCTGTGCCGACCTTCCGGCGAGATCCCGGAGGGCCGGGCCAGAACTCATCCGATAGGCCATCCAGCCCACCCGCGAAAGCGGATCTGAGGCCCGTGCTTGAACCGGGCGTTACCCTCTGATTCCCCCATCAATGGTCGATCTTCGCTCCCTCAGGCGTTGGGGGAAGACGGCCGATTGCAGCGGTTCAGGAGTTCCAACCCTCCCATTCAGCCTTAGCTTTTCGCAGAAGTTCTTCGAAGCGTGTGTTGCCTCGGAGCCGGGCCAGGAACGGGTCGATCTCGGCCAGCCAGGGGTAGTTGGAGAATCCATCATCAATGGCGTACTGAACCCAGTCGAGTGCCCTGTCATCCGATCCAGCCAGTGCAAAGAGGCTCGCTGTGAAGAATGTGAATTGAGTGTCGTTTCTGAGGGTTTTCTCAAAATCTCCTTGGATGATTTCATCCATTCTCTCGGTGTCGTTTTCGATCGCGACCTTGAGCAGGAAGGAGAACCGTGAGAAGGAGTTCGTGGATTCTTCTGGAACCTTCTTCTCGAGTAGAGCGTGGGCCTCATCCA
>JASFVN010000509.1:0-3101 GCA_050049805.1 Gemmatimonadota bacterium | reverse complement strand
CCACTCAGTGAACAGAGGCAGCACAGATGCTGGTTACATCGAGGCAATCATACCTTTACCCCTTAGGGGTGTCCAGGCGGGGCACCGTTCTTTAGCTTCTCTACGATCCCCGGGGGCTGGCCCCCGGGGCTTCGTGTTCATGAGTGGTTCGAGTTTGGATGAAATCTCCTGTCTCACAAAGCAGGGCGAAAATGATGTGGGTAAGAAACCTGTTCGCCGGGCCAAAGATTTTCGCGCTCCTTCTCGCATTTTGTGGGGTTGGTCTTGTCGGCTGCACAGACGACTCTCGGGATCAACCAGCCTTGGTTGTCTATGTCGTCGTGGATCAACTTCGTGGGGATCTCCTGGAGCGATATGATTCCCTTTTCACTTCAGGTTTACGCCGGCTTCACGATGACGGATATCGATTCCTTTCCGCCACCCACGATCATGCCAAAACGGCCACCGCCGTGGGGCACGCAACGCTTTCAACGGGCGTCTTCCCGTCTCGGAGCGGGATCGTCGGGAACGATTGGCTGGAACGAACTCCGGACGGTTGGACATCGGTATATTCGGTGGAAGACACGCTGACCCACATTCTGGGTCTGCCGTCCTTGGAAGGCCGGTCCCCTTCCAACCTCCTCCGTGGCGGGTTGGCGGATTGGGTTGCCGAGGCTGACTCCGGCGCCATCATCGTGTCGGCGTCGCGAAAGGACCGGGCTGCCGTGACGATGGCAGGAAAAACCCGTGGACATACCTATTGGATCGCGGAGAACGAGGCCCAGTGGATTACCTCCAGCTTTTACGCTGATGCCTATCCCGCCTGGGTGGAGCGCCTGAACCTGACCAAGATGCCTGTGCTCTTTGGAGACTCCATCTGGGAGCAGACCGTTCCAATGTCCGCGAGGGAGGCGAGTCGGTCGGACACTTCGGCCTACGAAGGAGACGGCATTCACACCTACTTTCCCCACAGGTTTGTAGACGAGGCCGGGGATACAACGCGGCGCGGTGCGCTGTATCGGTGGGCTTACGGCCTGACGGCGCCGGACGCAGCCCTTGGAGAATTTGCCAAAGAAGCTGTGCGCGCTCTGGGAATGGGCCAAGATCCGATTGTCGACTTCTTGGCGTTGTCCTTCTCCCAGACGGACGCCATTGGTCATGACTATGGGCCCTTTGGCCGGGAGCAACTTCAGAACCTCCTCCAACTTGATGAGACGTTGGGCGATTTGATGGCCTGCCTCGATGAGGAGGTGGGAGCCGGTCGTTGGGTCATGGCGCTGACCGGCGATCACGGAGCTCTTTCGATTCCGGAATATTCGGAGGAACTAGGGGAGAGGGGGAGCCGTGCGACGAGGGAAGACCTGACGCAGCTCCGGAACACATTCCGGGCTTACAGCGCGGTTGGTGGCGACCCTCAGGAAACAGCTGATTCCTTGGTGTGGGCCCTGCAACAGCTTCCGTTCGTAGCCGACGCTCTCACCGTCCTGGAGCTTACTACGCCTCCTCCAGCCGACTCTTTTGTAGTTCTGATGAGAAACTCGTTTCATCCCGACCGGTGGATAGGTGGATATGGAAGTCAGGGGACCGGGGTGGTCTTCCGTTTTGAAGAGGGGTACTACCCTGACGCGTCTCCTCAAGGAACTGGTCATGGCAGTCCGTATTTCTACGACAGACATGTGCCGTTGGTGTTTCTGGGGGCTCGGGTCGAGCCAGGCGCCTCAACGGATCCGGCGAGAACGGTGGATATCGCGCCAACGCTGGCTGCGCTTGCAGGGATCGCAACTCCGGGCGATCTTGACGGACAGCCCCTCTTCAGATGATTGGTTTTTCAAAAACCCCGGAAACGGACGCGGAGTCGGAAGGCCTCGTACCTTGTTCGTGTGGTTGAAGCTTTCGCAGTTGTTGGAAATCTGTTTCTTGACAGCGGACCCCCACTGTGACAATAGTAATTCGGCAAGTGGTAAACATTTGATTCCTTTTCCCTTAAGCTTTGTTTGAAGGGCACTTGGGATCAGGAATTACAAAAAACGCGGGGTTCGCTTTCGCGCTCACGGGACGACAGGTCCCCAATGACCGCCGCCGAGGAGTGGCAGGCTCGCTAGTGGCTCTTCAGACAGAGGGATTACAACCTGAGCAGGGCGGCTGGACGATCCAGCGAGCCGAGGACCTGTTAAGCTCTCTGCCGGGCATTTTGTCGGTCCGTATCGTGGCCCGGCCCGGAGGGGAAATTGAGGAGATTCATCTCCTCACGACCACCGAAGTAGCAGCGAAGCAGACGGTTCGGAACGTGGAATCCGCCTTGAAGGCGAGATTTCACTTGGAGGTCGATCACCGAAAGATCTCGGTGGCCCAGACCTCCGATCCACCACCCCCGCCGAAGACAGAACCTGAGGCTAGCAAACCCGTGCTGATCGAAAAAATCACGCCTAGCCTTGGGGCCCGGATCCTCTTCCGTCGGCACCAGGTTGAGATGGAAAGGGCCCGGAAGGTCAGAGTGGCAGTGAGCCTTGAGTGGGAAGGCACCGAGTACATCGGCGACGCCGTGGGTACTGACCTTTCCCGCTCTCGGTATGAGACAGTCGCCAGAGCAACTCTCGCTGCCGCACAGGAGATTGTCACGATGTTGCGAAAGGGCACTTCGAAACCGGAAGTGACCCTCACGCTGGATGGCGTGCGAGTGGTGGAGGCCTTCGATCGGAGCTATGTCTTGGTGGGCGTTGATGCGATTTGCGATCGGGAGATCGCTCATTTGGCCGGAGCCTCGGCGGTGGAAGACACATCCGACCGAGCTGTGATCCTGGCCACCCTCCAAGCCACCGATCGGTGGGTCCGGGGCCGGCTTTAGGCCCCGTCCCGGCGAGCCTCCCTATGAACTAGGCTGTAGAACCTTCTACCAAGGAGAAACCCCCTCGGCCCACCAGAGCGAAGCGTAAGCGGATGAGCGGAGCGCAGCAGCTTCTCGCAGTTACCGAAGCTGACTCCAGATTAAGAAAGGGGGACTGCGCATGTTCGCGAATCTGTTTGAGTTTTTCGGCGCACTGTTGGCGCTCATACACGGCGTCGCAGGCTGGTAAGGGTCGAAGATAAGGTGGGACGAGGGGAACCCTTCTTATGAAGCTCAG
>JASFVN010000153.1:0-9804 GCA_050049805.1 Gemmatimonadota bacterium | reverse complement strand
ATTTCACTTACTCGATCCGACCTCTGACACGTACTCCATTCTGAGGTGGGCGAGATCGGCCTTCAATCGCCTCAAATGGCCTCCCTTGGCACCCCATCGGGCCTATATGGAGATCCTAACTCAACTTCTGGGTGGACTCTCGTATGCACCAAGAAAAGGACGGTCCCCGAAGGGGCCGCCCACGATTCATGGTTTCGTCCGGGGTGCTAGAAAACGTCGGCCCCGTTCACCTGCACATTCCCCCGAATCACATCCTTCCACCCGAACGTGTAGGGTTCCAGGTATGCGTCGATATCCTGGATGGCCTCGTGGCAGTAGCCGGGAGTGGGCAGGAAGTAAGGGAGGATCCCCCAGAAGCCTGTGATCCTGTCCGGCTCTGCGTTTCCTCCCTCCCCGTTGTCCTCCATGGCGAACCAGCCTCCGACCCCGACGTAGGGGGTGTTGGTCTCGGTTACGACTCCGCTCACAACGGCCTGGTTCCCGTTCACTGCTAAGCAGTCAATGTCCAATTTCCAGAACGTACCGTGCACGCGGATCTGCATTGTCGCCTGGCCTTTGACCGTTCCGTCGGCCTTCTCTTTGGCGTTGAACATGAAGCTGTTTATGTCGTCGTCAAACGGGGCGAAGTGACCGTTGCCGGCAACAGACGCCATGACGCCCATCCCGCCGTCAGCTTGGGCCACGGCCAGCTCCGGGGATAGGTCGACTTCCGGTTCGACGGGCATGTTGTCGCCACATCCGAAGACAAATACCGTGAAAGAGAAAAGGAGAAGCTTGCGCACGGCACACCTCCTTGGCTGCGGTTTGGGAAGCCCGGTTAACGAACCCATCCGGTCGGTTGTACGAATCCCATGGGTCTGGTGTGAACGCGGGCTCGACGGGTATTCTAGAGGAACGGGATCTTCCGAAAATCGTCCCAGGATCGTCTCCCGAATCATCATTCCAGGGGGATTCTTGTACTCGTTCGGCCTACTCGGGCCCGTCGCCCTTTCAGGGCCCTCCGGTCCCGTCACCGGGAAGGCTGGTCAACCACGACAGCTCGCTCTCCTGGCCCTCCTGGCAACGGCGGGAGAGGCCGGGCGAAGCCGAGACAAGCTTCAGGCTATTCTCTGGCCCGAAAGCCCCACGGAATCGGCTCGCCATTCCTTGGCGGACGCCGTCTATCGCCTTCGGAAAGCTCTGGGTGAGGGGTGCGTTCGGAGCGAAGGGCAAACTCTGCACCTGAATCCGCAGATCATCCGCACCGACATTGAGTTCTTCCGAAGGTGCCTCGAGGAGAGAAGACTGGAGGAAGCCGTGGGTTCCTACCGGGGTCCTTTCCTGGATGAGTTCCACCTTCGAGCCTCCCACGAATTCGAGGAGTGGAGGGAGGAAGAAGCCCGGCGGTTCGGCAAAGCATACGAGGAGGCCTTGCAGGTATTGGCGGGGGAATCGGAAGCGAAAGAAGACTTCCAGAGCGCCTCCCGTTTCTGGGAACTGCTCACCGTGCACGATCCCCTGAACACTCGCTTCATGATGGGATGGATGCGCACCCTGGCGGCGGCGAATGATCCGGGGAATGCCATCCAGGTCGGCTCGGACCATGGTCGCTTGCTGAAGGAGGAATTGGGTGCTGAGCCGCCGCCCGAGTTCCTGGCTCTACTGGAGCAGCTCAAATCAGGTGGGAAACGGCCAGGAGCCGGGATCAATCCCCCGGCAGATCCGTTGGAAGCTGAGGGAGTCCCGGGGGTCACCGAATCGGCCTCATCCGCGGGTCCACCGGGTCCGCTTCGTCTGACCGGTGAGGCTCCTGGCCCTCCCCCTCCCCTCGTTTCCACTTCCCCAACAAGACGCCGGCCTCCCGCGATAAGGCTCCTGGGCCTTCTGTTAGTCCTGGCTGCTACGGGGATCGCGGTGGTGGCTGCGGGGAGATCCATTCTCGGCCCGAGTCGAGACCCCGGACCTCCTTGGATCGCCGTCTTGCCACCGTTGACACCCGGCTTCCCGGACGGGGCCGGTTTCGCCGAAGGATTGGCCACCGAGATTCGCCGTCGCCTATCTCTCGTTTCCGGGCTCAGGGTGCCGGCCTATTACACTGCTGCCAATTATCCAAGAAATGGGAAGACCTACCAGGAGATGGGTGCGGACTTCCGGGTCGACTATCTCCTCAACCTTTCCGTCTTCAGACACCCCGGTCGGGACTCAATTGGTTCGATTCGCGTTGATGCGGAGTTGATCGACGCCAGGAGTGAGGAATCCGAATCAGTCGGCGCCTTCAGTGGGAGGTTGGAGTCGGGGTTCGAGATGCATCGGGAGATCGCTCAAGGCATCGTGCAGAAGCTCGATTTGACCCTGGCGGCACCGGAGCGGGAGGCCTTGGAGTCGAATCCAACGGACAATCGCCTTGCCCTGGAGTACCTCCAGGAGGCGCACCGCGTCAATCGCCAGGGTGCCACGAGGGCCATCAATTTGAGGGCTGCCGAGCTTGCCCGCATGGCCATCGCTGAGGATAGCTCCTTTGCGCTAGCCTATGCGGAACTCGCCGTGGTCTTGTTCGCTGCCGGTCAGGAGGAGGACGTTCGTCTGGGGCAGGAAGCCCTGGCACGGGCTCGAGCACTCGATCCGGACCTACCCCAGGCCCAGTTGCCCAACGGTTACTTCCTCTATAGCCAGGGCCATTTCGAGGAGGCTGCCGAGGTGTGGCGAGAAAGGCTTCAGAGCCGTCCCAGCGACCCCGACGTGCTCCACATCCTGGGGCTCGTGGAACGCCGACTGGGGCACTGGGTCGAGTCGCTGGATCTGCTGGAAAGGGCGGTGGACCTCGATCCGCTCAACCCGCTCCTACTGGGGAATCTGGCGTGGACCTATCTGAGAGTCCGGGACTACGAAAACGCGGATACCCTTCTCATGAGACGGGCCACGGTCTTCTCGGCAAACGACCCTCGGGCAGTCGCATCACTGGCTCAGAGCCAGGCTTGGCTCCAGCTACAGCACCGGGGGGACATCGCTGGAGCCGAGAGGGTGCTTCGACAGGCCGTCGAGGAGGTCGGCCTGGAGGCGGTCCTGGGCGTCCTGGCCACGAACGACGTGAAGTATCTCTGGTTCAGCCTTCCGGATTGGGGATTTCGGAAGGAACTCCGGGAGTCTTCCGTCGAGGAAGTGGATGCACATCCTGGAAACTACTACCTGGCCCGTGCGGTTTCCGAGGAGGCCGAAGGGGATACCGCTGGAGCAGAGGCCTACTACGATTCGGTACGTGTCGTCATGGAATCCCAGGAGACCCTTTCTGCGACGGGTCATTCCGGGCTGGGCATGGCATACGCGGGCCTCGGCCGCGTCGAAGAAGCCATCAGCGAAGCGGAAGAAGGTGCCCGGATGCGCTCCGTCTCCATGGACGCAGTTGCCGGGACGTGGAACCTCATGTATCTGGCCCGGGTCCTGGTCATGGCCGGAAAACATGAGAGAGCGGTCGAGGTGCTGGACAGCCTGATGACCCTTCCCTCCGACTGGTCCCGTACTTGGTTGGATATCAATCCCTTCTTCGATCCCCTTCGGAACCGTTCCGACTTCCAGGCCCTCATCGAGGGATCTCAGTCCGGTTGACCTAGGAACCGCACCCGGCCAGGCCAGCAAATCGGGCGTTGCCCGGTAATGCCAGGCCCTGAGCCCGAGTAGCACCAGCGCAAGAGGGTTGGTCAGCCCGGGTTCCGATTTCCTTGCACCTTATCAGCAAAACTCCCATTGTTCCCGGGAGGAGGAAAAGGCCAATGTCCAGAATCGTATGTTTGGCGGCGACCGTCGCCCTTCTTTCGGGGTGTGCCTCCGGATCGGGGTCTTCAGGGGAAGAAGACCCGGCGCCTCCGGGGGGACGGGTACTCACCGTCCTCAGTTTCGAGGAAACGTACCTCCCAAGAGAGGCGTATCTCGCCAAATTCGAAGTGGTGGAGGGGAGCGCTGCTCTCCTCTATCCCACGAGGGAGAGGGATATCGAACCCATCGGCCCCGGGACCCACCGGCTTCCGGCCCTCGTGCCTCCCTTTATCAAGTCTCAGCGGGACCTCTACAGCCCACGGGCCACCGGGCTATTGAATAGTCCTCCGAACAGGATCGTGGAAGTAACGGTCCTGGCCGTCATCTCGGACCAGCCCCTCAACCTGGAACCTTTCCTTCGATCCCCCAGAGGGCTCAGAGACCACCTCCTCGAAGCAGGGGCGACCACAGAACAGGCTATCCTGGCAGAGATTCTCAGAACGGTGGTGGTGGATCCGCAATCGGTGGCGTGGGAATCGGATGCACGCCTGGTCCGGTGGAGCAGGCGAGACTGATCTTCAACGGGAGCTTGAGAAGGGTTTCGAGAGAAGAGATCTCCGGGGAGAGAGCAGTACGTCGTCCGGGATCGAATCGAGGCTGGATGAGCTTGGATCCACCCGCTACTGGACTCCTTCCCCTTCCAAACGGCAACCCTACCGGTCGGAGGGCTGGGCCAACCTCCACTCCCCCCCCTAAGCCGAGGCGTTCGATCCACCGTTCGACCTCGGGCAAATCGATTTTATCCCCGCTGATCTCGAGCATGGCCGAGATGTCCCGGGTGAATCGCGGGTCACCGTAGATCACGGCCGCCACTCCACCGGTGATCATGTACCGGAGCCCCAATGCTTCGAGGGGGGCGACGAAGAGGCCTACCAGATCAGGTTCGGTCACCCGCTACGGCCTCCAGTACTCTACGATGTAGGTCTTGCTCCGAGAGCCCCGGCTCGTTCAGTCGGATCCAGGCCCTCTTCAGCCTGTACGCCTCCCGGATCAGAGAGGTCATCACGGCGAGCTTTCGAGCAGGCGACATGCGTCGAAGCGCCTCGACCTCCATCGGTGTGTGAGCTCCCATGACCCTAATCTCTGGAGTCCCCGGGGAAGGAGCAACAATCTTGCCCCCGAACCAAATGCGAATTGTCGGTTTTCCCTGCGCCGCGGATCCTACCAGAGACAGGGGACCCCATAGAGACCGAAGGCCGGGTCCCGGGTGACGCAGACCAGCCCTTCGGTCCGGCTCTGGGCCACCAGCATCCGATCGAAGGGATCGTCGTGATGCCGGGGCAATCCCGCCGCAGCCTCGGCATGGCGGGCTCGGATAGGTAGCTCCCCGAAACCGTTGGCCTCGATCTCGGCCACCAGATCGGCGGTGCCCGCCTCCAGGCGGCCCAGCCCCCTCTTGATCTCGATCTCCCAGATCGTAGCCGCGCTCACGAGCACCAGGTTTTCCGGGTTGCTGATTGCCGAACGGGCCGGGCGAGTCAGCTCCGGCGCATCGGCCAGCCACCATAGGAAGGCGTGGCTGTCCAGGAGGAGTTTCATTGGCTTTCGCGCCCGAACCCTGCCGCCATCTCCGGCGGAAGCGGATCGTCGAAATCCTCCCCGAGACGGATCCTGTCAGCCAAGCGGCCCGGAACCCGTTCTTCCGGCGCCACTGCCACCAGCCGAGCGACGGGAGTACCCGCCCGGGCGATAACCACATCCTCCCCCTGCTCCACCGCTTCAAGGAGGCGAGAAAGCTCCGTCTTGGCCCGATGTACGTTCACCATCTTCATACCCTCCAAGATAGCCAGATTTAGCTAACTTAGCTAGATCCACGTCCCTTGTAGGATATCGGTGTTTCTTGGGCGGTTCCATACCGCCTCCGGCCGGTATGGCCGTCACTCCGACCTCAGTTTCGGCCCTCACTCCACCCTGAGAGCGATCATGGGGTCCGTCCTGGAAGCCCGCCGGGCCGGAAGATACCCGGCCAGAACCGCCACCATCAGGAGGACCGCCGTCATGTAAAGGAAGGTTAGGGGATCGGTGGCTTCCACCCCGTAGAGGAGGGACGCCATGAGCCGGGAGAGGGCCAGGGCCGCGGCAATCCCCACCACTGCGCCCACCCCAGCGAGCACCATGGTCCGGGCCACCACCCGACCGAGGACTTGAGCTCCGGACTCACCCATGGCCATGCGGATGCCGATCTCGGGAACCCGCTGGGTCACCGTGTAGGACAGGACCCCGTAGATCCCCAGGGCCGCCAGGAGGAGGGCGGTTCCGGCGAAGCCCCCCAGGAGAAGAAGTGTGAAACGACGGGGGGAAACGGACCGGTCCACCATGGAATCCAGCGTGCGGAAGTCCCCCGTGGGCATGGTCGGATCGGTCCTGCTCATGGCAGCCCTCACCGGACCGATAAGGGTCTCCACCGGGAGCCGGGAACGAACCACCATCTCCAGGGTCGGCCAGTTAAGCTGACCCATGGGCAGATACATCTCGATCCCCGGGTCTTCCTCCAACGACTGATGCCTGGTGTCGGCAACAACTCCGACGACCTCCCAGCCGTCTCCGGGCCCGGTAAGGAGGACCCGCCCCAAGGCCGGTTCTCCTTCGAAGAGAATCCGGGCCCCGGTCTCGTTGATGATGATGACAGGCGGAGCCTCCTCGCTGATGTCATCGAGGGTGAAGTACCTCCCTTCCAGGAGATCGATCTCCATGGCCGGGAGGTAACGGTGATCCACGATCCTCGGGAAGGAGGACGGTGGATACGAGCCCTCCTCGTAGGCCACTCCCTGGACCCGGATACCCCAGGAGCGGTTTCGGCCCAGGGGCAAGCAATCGGAGAGTCCCGCAGCCTCGACGCCGGGGAGGGCCTCGACACCGGTCACAAGCTGGTCGTAGAAAGCCAAACTGGCCGCCATGGTCTCGAAGGATCGATTCGTGTCCACCCTCCAGGCCGTGACCCCTCGGGGTTCGTACCCCAGTTCGACATCCAGAACCCTGGCGAAGCTCTTCATGAGGAGCCCACCCCCCACGAGGAGAATGCAAGCGGTGGCCACTTCACCCACCACCAGGGCCTCCCGGAGCCACGCCTGACGCCTGCCCTGGCTGGAGCCCCGGCTCGAGTCCCTCATGGCCGATGCTTCCTGGCCTGCGGAGACCTGAAAAGCCGGCATGATTCCGATGAGAGCCCCCGCCCCCAGAGCGACGACCAGTGTGAAGAGCAGCACGGTGCCGTCGATGGTGACGGCATGGAGCATGGGGATCCTCACCGCCGTGGTTCCCGAGATGGCTCCGGTGATCCCGTAGGCGATCAGGACGCCGACGGCTCCCCCGATGATTCCCAGGATCAGGCTTTCGAGGAGAAGTTGGCCAAGGAGGCGGTTTCTACTGGCTCCGAGAGCACTTCGGATGGCCATCTCCTTCTGCCGTTTCGGTCCCCTGGCCAGGAGCAGGTTGGAGAGGTTGGCGCAGGCGATGAGCATGACGAACCCGGCTGCGGCCGCCAGAAGGAAGAGGGCCGAGCGAAAGCCGCCGGAAATATGGTCCTGGAGGCCTGAAACCACGGCGCCCAGCCCCCAACGGCCGGGATCCGCCTCCTGGAGCTGGTTGACGATCAGGTCCAGCTCGGCCTGGGCGCTTTCTACCGTCGCACCGGGCCTCAGCCGGCCGATCATGAACAGCGTATTCCCCCACTGATCGGTCTCGTCGCTGATGGGAAAGGGCCTGAGGAAGTCCACCCGGGACGCAGGTGAGAAAGTCGATGCGAAATCGAAGGAGGCGGGTAGGACACCCACGACTTCGGTGGGGACGTCATTCAGGGTGATGGATCGCCCGACGATGGCCGGATCGGCTCCGAAACGCCTCCGCCAGAACCCGTGAGTGAGGATGGCAGCCGCCCGGCCGCCCCAGACCCCCTCCTCCTCCACGAAGTTCCGGCCCAGGTGGGGGGCCACACCCAGGACATCCAGAAAGTCCTGGGCCACACCCACGCCAACCAGCCTTTCCGGGTCCCCCTCCCCCACCAGGTTGTAGCTCTCGTACTCGAAGAAGGCGAAATAGCCGGTGAGCCCGTCGAAGGATTCATTGAGGGCCCGGAAGTCCCGGAGATTGGATGCTCTGGAAGTCCGGGAGGACATTCCGCCCCTTTCCGACAAAGATATCCAAGCGAGTTCCTCCGGGTTCTCGAACGGGAGGGGCCTGAAGAGGAGGGGATTCATGACACTGAAAACCGCCGTATTCGCTCCCACCCCGAGACCGATGATGAGGGCAGCGAAGGCGTAGAACTTTTTGTCCCTCGCGACGGACCTTAAGGCGTGCCGCGTAGCTTGGCCGAACCCGGTCATGAAGAAAGCCCCTTCCTGGAAGATCCCGAAAAGACAGCTATTCCTTTAGGCTTGGACGGGCAAAGAAGGGGATAGGTTTCAGATGGGTGGCGGCCTCCTCGCCCCCGATGGCCGGTTCAGAACCCTTCGGGTCTCAGCTCCTGGATGAAGGACGCGTCCACCCAATAGATGCCCGGATTGCGGACACCCGGCAGATCGTTGAACTCCCTCAAATACTCAGCCGAGAGGGTGTCCGGCAGATCGGCCGGGTCAAAAGGACGGCTGGCCATGAAAAAGAAAAAGCGGCCGTCCGGGGAGACATAAGGGGAGAATTCGGCGGTTGCCGAGGAGTTGACGGGAGCACCCATGTTGATGGGGCCGCTCCATTCGTCGGCCTCGTTTCGGAAAGTCACGTAGTAGTCCGCTCCCCCCAGGGTATCGTCACGGTCTCCGGTGCAGAGGATAAGGTAGCTCTCGTCGGGAGCGATGAAGGCGTTGAACTGGTTGGCGGTGGAGTTGACTCCGGGCCCCAGTCGCTCCGCTTCCTGGTACCGGCCATCCTCGAGCCTGGCCCGGTAGATGTAGCTCCCTTCCCCATCGGCCATGCCCCGGGTGAAATAGAGAGTCCCGTCCAGGGTCATGGAGGGGAAATATTCGGCGTGCTCCGTGTTGACCGGAGCACCGAGGTTGTAGGGATCACTCCATCCCGACTCGTTCCGGTCCGCCGCCCAGATGTCCTGGCTGGACCAGTTTCGGAGCTGATCCGGACTCGGGTCGCCGACCCGGGTAGAGAGAAAGAGGATCTTGCTCCCATCGGGGCTGACGTGAGGCTCCAGGTTGAAGAAGCGGGAATCCCGGGAGAAGGGAGCCACCTCCGGCGGGGTCCACACGCCGTCGGGTCCCCGGTGGGTCTCCATGATGGCCGAGATGCTCCCCAGCAGGACACCGAAATAGAGCTCCGACCCGTCAGGGGTCATGGCCACGTCCCGGGTGTACATGTCGGTGGTGACGAATCCCGGGGCGAAGACCTCGGGTTCGGGGCCCGGGAGGGGCTGGCCCAGGTAGTCGCCCCTCAGTTCCTGGGGGGCGGTCCCCTCGGACTCTGACTCAGCCGGGGGTGCCGTGCATCCCCAGGTGAGGGAGAGGACCACAGCCGAAAGCGTTGAATTCAGTATCGCTGACGAGACCCGCGTGTCGATTTTCACTCCGCTCAATCTCCGGTGAATTGCCCGGGCTCTCCATTCCCTCGCCCCCCCTCCTCCGATCGTACTCACCTACGAAGCCAGCGCAGCGGCCTTACCAAGGCCAGCCCCGGGAACCAATAAGCCATCCGCCGGCCTCGGCAAAGAGTCTCCAATCCACCGACGCGATCCACCCGGTCCAATTTCCTCCTAGCGAAACTAGGAGAGCCTCGGTCTCGTATTCCTAGGTAACCTAGGAGAACGGATCGACCCATGCTCATCACCAAAGAACTCCTCCCCGGCACCCTGGACATGTTGATCCTCAAAGCCCTCTCCCTGGGATCGACCCACGGATATGGGGTGCTTCTCAGAATCGAGGACACCTCGAGGAAGCTCTTGGCCCTGGAACAGGGATCCCTCTATCCAGCACTGAATCGGCTGGAGGATCGGGGATTCATCGAGTCTGAATGGGGCATCTCCGCCAACAACCGACGGGCCAAGTTCTACTCCCTCACCGCATCGGGCGAACGACA
>JASFVN010000152.1:0-9808 GCA_050049805.1 Gemmatimonadota bacterium | reverse complement strand
GGAGGAACTTTGCTGCAAAGCCCTCTGCAAGCTGTTCGGCTTCGGTCCACAGGCCGAGGCTACCATGCTCTACAGCGGGACGTACGCCAACCAGCAGGCCGTCTACATGGCCCTTCACCACTGGGCAAAAAGGGCCGGGTTCGATTTTTCTGCCCGGGGGTTGGCGGGCTTCGAAGACCCATCCCGTCTGGCCGTGGTGGTTTCGGCTGATGCCCACTTTTCCTTGAAACATGCCGTGCGTTTCCTTGGGCTTGGAGAAGATGCCCTGGTTCAGGTCGACGTGGACGACCGTCTGCGAATGGATGTCGATTCCCTTCGGCGGACCCTGGGGGCACTTCGAGGGAGTCGGGATGTCTTTTGCGTGGTGGCAACCCCCGGGACCACCTCCTCCGGCGCCGTGGACCCGGTGGACGAGATCGCCGATGTCTGCCAGGAGGAAGGGATCTGGCTTCATGCCGATGGCGCCTACGGATTGGCCTATGCTCTCCTCCCCGAGCTGGCTCCCCTTTTCCGTGGGCTGGAGCGGGCCGATACGGTCTCCTGGGATCCTCACAAGCAGATGGCCGTGCCCATCCCCAGCTCCGTTCTCTTTGCAAAGAGTAGCGAGCTCTTTCGACCCCTGGCCCTCTACAGCTCCTACTGGAACCGGGCCGATGCCCCCGGGCCGAATCCGGGCCTGAAATCCGTCCCAAGCACGAGACCCTTTTCTGCCCTTCCGCTGGTGTGCTCCATCCGCCACCAGGGGTTGAAAAAGCTGCGGGATCGGCTCCGAAGGCCGTTGGCGGCCATCCGGGGGTTCTACGAGGAGCTCCTTGAGCACCCCGATGTCGATCCCCTCCACGAACCGGATACTGGCGTCCTCTGCTACCGCGTGAGGCAGCGGGCTCTTTCCCCCGAAGACGTGGACCGCCTCCAGGAGCACATCTACCGGACCATTCAGAGGAAAGGGAAGCGGATCATCTCCGTGGCCCAGGTGAGGGGGAAGCCTGCGCTGCGAGCCGTGGCCATCAGCCCCGAGGTAACCACCCTGTCCCTCATGAACACGGTGGCGGAGATCCTTCAGATTGCCGGAGCCTTCCGGTGACCCCTCTCCGGGCCTGACCGCTACATCCCGAATCCTGCGACTTCCCCACTCCCCAGCCCATGATCGACGCCATCCTCGACGTAGCGGCCAATATCGACCGGCTCCTCTGGGGCCCGTGGACTCTGGCCCTGATTGCCAGCGTCTCCCTTTACTTCACCGTCCGCTCCAGAGTCTTCCAGGTCCGGGGCCTGGCCGAGATCTTCCGTGCCACTTTCGGGAGCCTCCTCCGGGGATCGATGGCGGTCACCGGGTTGTCCGAAGGCAGGAAGAAGGGTCGGATGACCCCCTTCCAGGCTACTTCGACCGCTCTGGCCAGCACCGTGGGCATGGGGAGCATCGCCGGGATTGCCGTGGCCCTCTCCATCGGCGGACCCGGTGCCATCTTCTGGATGTGGCTTCTGGCCCTCATCAGCACCATCACCAAGACGGCGGAGATCACGCTGGCCGTCCATTACCGGGACATCGACGACACGGGCCGGATCCGTGGCGGCCCTATGTACTACATCAGGAGGGGTCTGGGCTGGCCGACCCTGGCGACGGTTTTCAGCCTCGCCATCATCGTGAACGCCCTCTTCAGCGCCAGCCTTCTCCAGGCCCACACCGTGGGTCGTTCTTTCCTGGCCTCCTACGGACTCAACCCGTACCTGGTGGCGGGCTCCATGACCCTGATCACCGCCATTGTGGTCATTGGGGGTGTTCGGCGGATCGGCCGGGTTAGCGAGGCCCTGGTACCCTTCATGTCCCTCGTCTATGTCGGGGGCGGACTCGTCCTCTTCCTGGTCAACTGGAGGGAGGTCCCACAGGTCTTCGCGTCGGTGTTCCGGTACGCTTTGTCTCCGATCCCGGCTGCCGGGGGATTTGCCGGGGCCGCCGTCATGCAGGCCATTCAGCAGGGAGTCTCCAGGGGAATGTTCTCCAATGAGGCCGGGATGGGCACGGCCCCCATGGCCCACGCCACGGCCGAGACCGAGCATCCCTTTCAGCAGGGCATGTGGGGGGCCTTCGAGGTCTTTGTGGTGACCTTCGTCATCTGCACCATTACCTGCTTTGCCGTCCTTTCCACGGGAGTCCTGTCCAGCGGGGAGTCGGGAATCGAGCTGGTGATCCTGGCCTTCTCTTCCGTCTTCCCGGAAGCGGTGGCGGGGAATCTGATCTCCTTTTGCATCCTGTCTTTCTGCCTCTCCACCCAGATCGGCTTTTTCATCTATTTCGAAACGGCCCTGGTCGATGTGGTCGGGAGAGGCGTCACCAGGTGGATCCGCTTTCTCTACTTCATTCCCCCGTTGGTGTTCGCGGGAGTGGCCGACGTAGACAGGCTCTGGGTCTTCGCCAACATCGCCGTGGCCATCTGCGCCATCCCGAACCTCGTGGCCGTCCTCTCCCTCGGTGGAGTTTTTATGACCTTGATGAACGACTACCGCTCGGGTGCGCACCGGTATGCCACCGGCCTCATCGACCTCTCCAGAGACTACGTCAGGAGCAGCGGGAGGGCGAAGTGAACGGAATTGCTTCGCGAGCAGCCGTCGAAAAGGAAGGATGACCTCATGAACGACATCGATCTCCGGTCCTTCCAGCTTGGGATGATCAACTGCTTTGCTGAGATGGTGGCTGTGGGTGTGAAGAAACTGGCCATCAGCCCACCACTCTCACAGGAAGAGTACGGAGCGCTGCGGGAAGCATCGGATGCCATCGTGGAGGGATCGGGGATCCACTCCTACCTGGAGACTTCCCTCCTGGTCACGGATCTCCAATCGGCGGAGTTCACCGAGGGGAAGTGGTCGATCCTCTACTTCAACGATCCGGAGACGCTGGCCGCGTACAAAGCTTTGAAGGAGCGAAAAGCCGAACTGGAGGGTGCCGGAAGATATGATGGACAGGCCCGGCACCAGATTTCGGCAGAGTTCATGAGGTTGCTCAGCTATCCTGAAGGGGTCATCAAAGCCAAGATCGAGGGTGGGGGAGAGGAGGATCCCTTCATCCTCGTGACGGACGACTAATCGGGAAGGACCCGGCACACCATGCGAATCCTGATCATCAACCCCAACAGCGATCCGGAGATGACCCGGGCCATTCAAGAGTCGGCCATGGCCTATGCCGAGAACGACTTCGAGGTGGTGACCCTTCCGACCCCCGGTGCGCCGCGTTTTCTGGAAACCTATGAAGACGAGGTGAGGTCAGGGCCTGGAATGCTGGAGGTGCTCAGGAAAAGCGAGGCCGACTTCGATGCTTTCGTCGTCGCTTGCCACAGCGACAGCAATCTCGGCGCAGCCAGGGAGATTACCGAAAAGCCGGTCATTGGAATCGGCGAGGCTTCCATGAAGCTGGCCTCCTTCCTGGGGCATGGCTTTTCCGTGGTCACCACCCACCAACACTCCGTCCCCGGAAAACTCCTTCAGGTGCGGGCCTACCACCTGCAGGATCTATTGGTTTCAATCCGGGCTCCTGACGAAGGGGAAGAGGGTTGGACCGACGCCGATCTTTTCATGGAGCTGTCCAGGAGGGCGGTGAAGGAGGACGGGGCCGAGGTCATCGTCCTTGGCTGCGCAGGAATGGCGGGCATGGACCGAAAGATCCAGGACCGCTTGAACGTGCCTGTGCTCGACGGCGTGGCATGCGCCCTGATCCTGGCCTCCGGCTTCGTCAGGTACGGCGTGGGGACCAGTAAAGTCCTGGGCTACAACCCAGAGTATTGATGGAGCCAGGTCAGAAGCGCTGCAGCCCGTGAAGGGGTAGCGGTCAGGGTCTATCCCTGGGCCAGAATCCCTTTCAGCCTGCTGGCGTAGGCATTGCCTTCGTCGTTGTCGCTCACCAGCTCGATCTCCTCGGGGCCCCTCACACCCAGCCCTACTTCCACCGCGCGAGCCATCTGCTCCTGCTGGAAGATGGGGGTGCCCATGATGGCGTCATTGGCGCCCAGGTCCTTCAGGATCGCCAACCCCACCGCGTCCACCGCCACGCGGTCGGATCCCGCTACAAACACGTTTCCCGTTTTCAGGGTACCTCGAGTGGGCCCTCCGTCCACGAAGGTCTCCACTCCGTCCATGACAATGAGTTGAGGTTTGTAGGGTTGATTGAGCTCGGTGATCATCCGCCGCATGTCAGGGGAGCGGTGCATGCCGCGGCGGATCGGCTTCGGCGTCAGCCCCACCGAGAGCTTCATGGACATGGTGAACACCCCACCAGAACCGTGGGTTTTCAGGCAGCAGGTAGAGACATTGTACTCGGCGTTCACTACCTGCCGGGGCAGGTGGAACCCTTCGGGCCAATGGGTCCCATCAGGCTGAAAGTGTACCCAATCCGAATCGGGCATCTCGTCGAAGTTCACCACCGAGAAGCCCATGTCGCTGGCCATGTCGGGAATCCCTTTCTCCGCCATGACCTCGCCCGTGTTGGGGGGGCCGCTGGACTCCCCAAGGGTTATGCTCTTGGCATCCCTCTCCTGGAGCTCTCTCACCAGCTGTGCGAGTGTCTCGTTCGCCGTGCCAGCCGGCGCCTCACCGGCCGTGTTGAAATTGGGCTTGATGACCACCTGTCTTCCGGCCATGCCCGTCGGATTGAGGAGAGCCATGGTTCTGGCCACGCCATCGGTTCGGTTGGCAGTCCGGATCACGGCAACCGTGGATGCCCGCCTCCTGAGGTTCAAGCCCAAAGCACTCGGGTCCGTATGGGGAAGAAGGACCAACCCGGCGGCAGCACCCTTCAAGAAATCACGACGGCGAATGGGATCGGAATGGCGAAAGGTCATGGTACCCCCTGAGGCGTCCAGGCATGTGAGCGAAGAATGAAAGATAGGGGAATGGCGCGACTGGTGGAAAGTTCGGGAGGGTCCTCGGGTCCTCGATGCTGCGGCGAAAAGCTCAGACCAGGAGGAACATCGCGGCGATGTAGGCGACGTAGAGGGTGGTGAAGACGATGCCGGCTCTTCGGCGGATGGGCTTCTTCAGATATGCGAAGCCGGCAATGGCGAAAGCTGCCACGAGCATGACAGGAAGATCGAGGTAGGGAAAGCTCGAGGGTACGCCGATGGGCCTGGAGCTGACCAGGGACGCCACGCCCATGATGGCCAGGATGTTGAAGATGTTGCTCCCGATGATGGTGCCCACGGCCACTTCTGTTTCCCTCCGGAAGGCTGCCATCGCGGTGGTGGCCAGCTCGGGGAGGGAGGTGGCGAAGGCGACGACGCTCAGGCCGATGACGGCTTCCGACACACCCAACTCGGTGGCGATCCGGACGGTGCCTTCCACCACATAGTGGGCACCTACGGGTAGGCCGATGATACCCACGACGATGAACAGAGAGATGTACCGCCGCTGGGTGGGGAGCCCCAAAACCCAGACCGAGGGAGATCGGGCACCAGAGTTTCTCTGGGCCTCGGCCACCTCTTTGATGGTGGGTATCAGGAAGAGGACCAAGCCGCCTAGCAGGACCAGCCCCGCCAGGGCGGTGAGGGCCTCCCGGAGGCAAAGGATAGTGAAGAAGATGCTGGCGGCGATCATGGTGGAGCTGTCCCGCCGCACCGGCTCCCCCGGGTAGGCCAGGGGGAAGATGATGGCCGAAACGCCGGCAACGAGAAAGACGTTGGCGATATTGCTTCCCACCACATTCCCCACGACGATGCCCTGGTGTTCAGCGAACACGGCGTGCACGCTTACGACCAGTTCCGGGAGGGACGTGCCCAGGGCTACCACGGTGAGGGCCACGACGATAGGTGAGACGTTGGCCCGGTCCGCGAGGCCCACGGCCCCCCGGACCAGGAGCTCGGCGCCGAACAGCAGGTAGATGAAACCGCCGACGAGCTCGAGGAGGCTCAGCGTGATCAGGGGTCCCCTCGCAGTTTCGCCTCGACCGTTTCCAAACGGTCCTGGAGGTACTCGATCCTGTCCTTCGCTTCTTTTCGCTCCTTCACCAGATCGGTGACGTCTCTGGCTATGGCGTAGATGAGTCCCGCCTCGGGTTCCGGGTGGGCGGTCCAGGCCAACCTCTTTTCGCTGCCGTCCTGGCACATGTAGCGGTTCTCGAAGGATATGGTGGGCATTCCTTGTCCAAGGCGGGCGATCTCCTGCTCCGTCTTTTCCAGATCGTCGGGGTGGACGAAATCCAGGAAACTCCGGCTCAAAAGCTCTTCCGTCGCCCATCCCAGGATGCGCGAGAAGGCGGGGTTGACCCGCTTGAAGTACCCGTCGTAACCGGCGATGCAAAGCATGTCCCGGGAGTAGTCGAAGTAGTTCTGAAACTCCTTCATGAGACTGACCTGCTGTTCCAGCTTTTCCGCCATCTCGTTGAAATTGCGGGCCAGGAGTCCCACCTCGTCCTGGGTGGTGACGGGTGCTCTGACGCTTAGGTCTCCGTCTCGTATGCGGGAGGCTGCGTCAGCCAGATCATGGATGGGTTTGGCGAAACGGATGCCCAGGATGGTGCCGAAGAGAATGGCCAGGGCCCCCAGAGAGATTCCCACATCGGTGAGAGTGAAGCCGAACCTCCGAGCTGGTGTCCGAGCTTCGGACCTGTCGATCTTGACCACAGCTCCCCAATCGAGATCCGGAAGATACCGGGTTGCAGCCCAGACCGGCTCATCTCGGTGGTCTCGGATTCCGTCAGACCACACCCCGCTTTCATGCGACATGACCAGGCTGATGGGGTCGGAGGTTCCACCCGTCGGGGCCTCCTCCCACACCGGGTCCGCCTCGGGGCCCGGTCGCCTCAGGACTCTTACCGCTCCTTCGGCATCTCGGATGGCAATGATGGCCTCACCGGTAGCCCCTAGGCCGGCTCGACCCCGGATAAGGAGCTCCAGGGGCCCGGCGTTGAGCCTCGCCTGAAGAACCCCCACCAACCTTCCGTCGGTGGTGCCGTCATCGGTGAGAGCTGCTTCGTAGGCTATCCTCAGCTCTTCATGGATGGGGGATCGGACTCCGCGGTAGACCACACTGTCCCGGGTGCTGGGAATGGACGCCAGCTTCTCGGTGAGGTCGGTTTCGGTCCCCCAACCGGCCGAGGTCACCAGCTCTCCCTGGGCGTCGTAGACGGCCAGGGCTTCGACGGTCCGCACGGATTGTTGGGCGTCGGACAGGATCTGCCTCACACTGGCCTTCGCATCGGCGTTGGTCAGTAGATCGGGGGTCTGAAGAAGCTCCCGAAGCCGTGTCCGGCTTGCGACGAGGCGTACCCGGTCCTCCCACCCGGAGGCTGCCAACTCCATGCCTTCCTGCAGGGAGGATGCCAGGCCGTCCAGCTGGTCGAGCCTCCTGCTGTCCAGGTCTGCGCCCATGGTGAGATTCATGAATATGCCCAGGGCAGCCATGCTGCCCAGGGCAGCAGCCACGAGCGCGAACACCAACTTTGTTCGGATGTCCATTGTCACAAGGATAGAAAAAACCGGCCGGTTCACCAACCGTTTCCTTCACAGGATGCTTTATATGAGTAGATTGTCTGCACTCCGAAAACTCTGAGCAGGAATGAAATCGAACCCATGGCATCCGTACCGACGCACCGCGCCCCCTTCCTTTTCCTCGCCCTTCTCATGTGGCCCGTCTCCCTTTGGGGCCAGGAGATTCCCCATCCTCCTCAGGAGCCTGACTATGCCCAGCACTATCGGGTTTTCACGGGGGATGGTCAGCCCGCGACCCTGCAGGACGTCGTGGACGCCATGGGCGACGTGGACGCTGTGTTGGTGGGTGAGGTCCACACCGATCCCGTGGGCCATTGGATCGAGGCAGAGCTCTTCGAGAGAGCGTTGGAGTTGACGGGAGCGGGCCGGGAGGTCGGCGCCCGTCGGAAGGTTGCCCTCTCGCTGGAGATGTTCGAGCGGGACGTCCAGGGCATCCTTGACGAGTACCTTCAGGACCTCATCACCGAATCCCAGTTCAAGGCGAGTGCCCGGCCCTGGGAACACTACGATGCGGACTACCGGGCCATGGTGGAGGCGGCCAAGGCCGCTGGTGTTCCAGTTCTGGCGGCCAACGCTCCCCGTCGATATGTGAACCGGGTGACCCGACTGGGCCCTGCTTCCCTGGAGGATCTTTCCCCCTGGGCCCTCAGCACCCTTCCCCCGCTCCCCTATCCCCCTCCCTCGGAGGCCTACCGGGAAGAGTGGACCTCTCTCATGACGAATATGGTCATGGAGCCGCAATGCCCGGTCCCGGACCCTCCTGCCGCCCCTCCCCATGCCCGTCCGGGTCAGGAGGAGCACCCCGAGATGCCTGATGAGCCTGGCACCGAGGGTCCACCGCCGGGCATGCCGACCCACGGCGGGTCCTTCATGGAGAATGGACTCCAGGCCCAAACGCTCTGGGATGCCAGCATGGCCCACACCGTCACCACCTTCCTGGATAGGAATCCAGGTAGTCTGGTGATCCACATGGTCGGAGGGTTCCACGTGGAGAACTTCACGGGAATTCCCGAAAAGGTGCAGTTCTACAGGCCTGGCACACGAAGCCTGGTGGTCCACATGGATCTTGCCGAGGATTTCGAGGCCTTTGATCCCTCGGAGCACGGGGGCAGAGGCGACTTCGTGATCCTGACCGACAAAGCCCTGGATCTCAACATCCAGCGGAATTGCACTCAGGAAGACTGACTGTCCGTCACGGACCTTGCCGTGGCACCTATTCCAGGTAGTCCTCCAGAACCACCGTCCATGCCCACTGGCCTTGGATCTTGCTGAAGGGCACCAGAGAGAGATCCACGTACACGGCTTCCGCATCAGCCCGCCAGGGAAGGTCCTGCTCCAGGCCCAGGATGCGTGGCCGCTGGCCCTCCCCAGGAGCCGGTATGGGAAGGCGCAGATCTCCCTCCGGCCAGTCGAAGAACATGATGTAGAGGTTCCCCTCCCTCTGGGTGTAGGCCAGATAGCGCTCCATGGATCGGTACACCGCATTCAACCCGTTCCCCACAGCCCGCCGGTTGGATGTGAAGAGGGCGGATTGGGGAATGATCTCGCGTTCCTCCCGGCTGGGGCTGGACCAGTAGAGATGGACAGAGGCGTTCTGTCGGCCTTCCCGGTACTCCACCCGGATCGGGTATTTCCTGCCAGCTGCAAGCCTGATGCTACCGTCAGCCGGTGCCAGCGGAGACTCCTCCGACGGTTCTGTTCCCTCCCCCCACTGATCCACCACCAGCCGTTCGTTCACCCAAACCCGGATTCCATCGTCGGCTTCAGCCTCGAAGGTGTGTGTCTCGGTGAACTCCGGTTCCAGGAACCCGGTCCAGCTGACAGTGAATTCGTCTTCCTTGATTGGGGCCCCGGGTGTGTTTCGGACCCAATCGAAGTCGATGGCGGGATCGATTCGCTCCAGCGTGACCTCCCGGTCCTCCCCTGATCTGATCCAGGGCCTGGAGCCGTAGATGGCCTCCCAATTCAGCTCCAGCCATTGGCCCAGTTGAATCAAACGTTCCTGCTGGAGGAGTGGGATTTGCCCATCGGCCTTGGGTCCGACGTTGAGGATCATGCCTCCCCCGGCGGCGACGGCGGTGGTGAAGCGACGCACCAGCTCCTGGGGCTCCATGTACGAGTCGAGAGGCTCGTTGCGGTTCAGCCCGAAGGACCGGCCCAGACCCCTGACCTCGGCCCATGGTCGGTCGGGGGATTCGATCCCGGCACTATACTCCGGCGTCAGGAATCCGATATCGCTTCCGGCTCCCCATCGGTTGTTCACGACGGCGTCAGGGCCGACCGTGTCGAAATACCAGGCGATGAGCTCCCGCGCGTGCCACTGCTCCGCGGTGTTC
>JASFVN010000508.1:0-3113 GCA_050049805.1 Gemmatimonadota bacterium | reverse complement strand
AAACCCCATCGAGTCGGAATGGATCGTCTTTACACGCTTCGAGGGGGACAGAATCGCCGAAGACTACGAGATCTGGGATGAGTTGGGAGTGATGATGCAGATGGGGGCGATTCCGAACTTGGAATAGGAGCACCGGTCAGTTTCCACATACATAAACCCTCAAACACGAGGCGACTATGCTCTGCAAGAAGAAATGGATTTGTATTGTATTCAGCCTTTTCCTCGTCGGGGTTTTCGCTTGCAGCGAACCGCCGTCCCCCGACACCTCAGAGGCCGATCTCCAAGCCATCCGGGCCATCACCGACAACTTCGATGTGGCGGTGAATGCGGATGACTACAGAGCCCTTGCCGAGTTGTACGACGACGACGCGGTACGGATGCCAAATGAGGCGCCGCCACAGATCGGAAAAGATGCGATCCGAGAGTGGTTCCGGCTCGAGGGGGAGCAGTACCTGAGAGAGATCGACAATGTCGTTCGAGATGTCCAGGTCTTCGGTGACTGGGGATACATGTGGGGTGACACCTCCGGCCTCCTCACTCCCATGAACGGGGGCGAGCCAATCACCGTCGACTCCAAGTGGATGTCCGTGGTCCGCCGGCAACCTGACGGGTCATGGAAGGTCTACCGGGACATCTATAACTCGAACTCCCCGCCCACAATCTCGGAAGGAAGTGAATCATGACCGAGGATCCCGCGATCGCCCGACTTCAAGAAGAGATCCGGGCCGCGAGTCTGGCCTTCGGTGCCCTGGAGATGGCCGGAGAGTTCGATCGGGTGGCCCAGGTCTATACTCCTGACGCCGTACTTCAAGCCGCCAATCGGCCCAGATGGGTGGGCAGGGAGGCGATCCACCAAGGGTACATCGACTTCTTCTCCACAGTTCGTGAGCTGGCCGGGGAACCCATACAGGTGGTTGCTGGGGCCAGTGGCGATGTGGCCTTCGAGTACGGCTGGAACCGAATCACTGTCGAAACCCCCGATGGGATTCAGGAAGTCCCGGGCAAGTACTCCCGGGGATGGAAGAAGATCGACGGTGAATGGAAGATTCAGTTGCAGACCTACAGTCCGGATGGCTAGATAGGACCTGAGGTCGGTTGAATCCCGGGCACCGGCGATGCAGGCTCGCCGGTGTTCCTTTTCCGGAGGAGGAAGGCGATGCCTTTGACCCCTGATCAAGACGCCCACGGCCAGGCCATGCTGGATTTCCTGGAGGGCCGTGAAGCCTTCGAATTGATCGAGCGTGACGACGGTATGATCGCTCCTTCGGGAGGGCCCGAGGCCTACTTCACCGAGCCCTCGGAATGGGCACCCATTGCCACGGATGCCCTGACCTACGTGCGAGGTAGAGTTCTGGACGTGGGATGTGGCGCCGGCCGCATCGCCCTCTACCTCCAGGATCGGGGCCATGAAGTGGTGGGGATGGACATCTCACCCGGAGCTGTCGAAGTCTCCAGGCGCAGGGGGGTTCTGGATGTGCGGGAAAGATCCATCACCAGCGTGGGCCCGGATCTCGGCACCTTCGACTCCGTTGTCTTTTTCGGAAACAACTTCGGGCTCTTCGGAAATGAAAAGCGAGCCCGATGGCTCTTGAAACGGTTCCATCGGTCGACTTCGCCGGATGGACGGATCGTGGCGGAGTGCATGGATCCGTACCAGACCGACGATGAAGCCCACCTGGCCTACCACGAACTCAACAGGCAACGAGGTCGCCTGGGCGGCCAGGTCCGGGTTCGGGTCCGATACAAGCGATACCGGAGCCCTTGGTTCGACTGGCTCCTGGTGTCGGAGGAAGAGATGAAAGGCCTGCTGGAGGACACCGGCTGGCAGTTGGAGAAGGTTTTCCCTTCGGGGCAGGGCCCCTACGCCGTTGTGATCGGGAAGGAGTGAACAGAGGGAGGGATCGAGACCGTATGTCGCCCACATCGGACGTGGGTATTTGGCCCCCTCGCTGTTCCCGGGATCGTGGTACCTTGTTCCCAGTAGGGAGGAGGACATCGATGCAGACTCTGGTGGGACCCCGAACCATGACCTTCTTTGGCAGAGGTCCGAGGACAGTTCTGAAGCTGGGTCTGGTGGTAACCCTCCTCGGGTGCGGCCGGTCAGACTCGGGACAACCATCGCGACAGGCTCCCGCGCTGGTGGGGGTGTGGGAGCTCGATTCCTATACGGTCACCGACAGTGAAGGGATCGCCAGATTCCCATACGGCCAGGATCCTGTCGGCCAGCTCATCTATACGGAGGGCGGACGGATGTCCGCTCAGATGATGAGGGACGATTTCGATCTCGGCTCCTTCGCCGAGATGGATGGAGAGTCTGCGGTCCAGGAGATGGGCCTCTCAGCGTTCTTCGCATACTGGGGCACTTACAGCGTCGACGAAGGGGGAAGCACCGTGACGCACCATTTGGCCGGAAGTCTCTATTCCGATTGGGTGGGGGTGGACCAGCTTCGGAATTACCGGTTCGAGGGTGACGACACGTTGGTGATCTGGGCGCAACTCCAGGGCGTGGGTGATCCTGGCGACCTGTACGAGTTGGTTTGGGTGCGAGCCCCATAATGCCTTCCCTGAACCGGATTCCCCTTTCTCTTTTTTATCTGGCGGGGGCCCTTTCTCTATTGGCCTGTGAAGGCCTTTTGGGTCCCGACGAGGATCGACGCACAGGAGTCATCGCATTCTTCGACTTCCCCGTCGAGATTGAGATTCCCGACACCGTCCAGGTAGGCGAACCATTCGAGCTCTCGGTTTTCACCTATGGAGGGGGGTGTCTGAGGGAGGGTCCAACCAAGATCAAGGTTGGTGGTCTCAGGGTCGATGTCACTCCGTACGACATCCACAGTGGTGCCGAGGCGTGTGCCGACGTCTTGAATACCTTCCTTCACAAGGCCACGCTGACGCTAACCACTCCTGGCCTGGCACGGTTCCTTTTCCATGGAAAGCAGAAACCGGACAATCTGCCTATCATTGTCGGCCGCGATGTGTATGTGGAACGTTGAGCAGCAGTGAGCTGGGGCTCACGACAAGATTCGGGAAGGGGTGAACAGAATGGATCTGATGAATCTATTGGTTCTGGCTCTGCTGGTGGGGATCCTCCTGGTTCTCTTCGGGATCCTTAC
>JASFVN010000024.1:0-28668 GCA_050049805.1 Gemmatimonadota bacterium | reverse complement strand
GGCCGCGCAAGAGAGGCGGTTGCCGGCGACGTGCGAGTGATCCCAGGAGGTCCAGAGTCGGTTAAACGGATCGGGGTGGTGAGTGGTGGAGGCGCGTCACTCCTGGGAGAAGCGGCTGCATTTGGTCTGGACACCCTGGTGACCGGTGAGGCTCCGCATCATGCCTACCACGAAGCCCTGGAGTTGGGGGTGAACCTCCTCCTTGGCGGGCACTATGCCACCGAGACTTTGGGGGTGAAGGCTTTGGCTGGCCTACTGTCGGAGAAGTACGCGTTACCCTGGGAATACCTGGATTTTCCTACGGGTCTCTGAACGGGTTGTAGAAGGGTCAACCCTCCGCCATCTTCCGGACGGTGAATCCGACCCAAGGAGCAAGTCATGTTTCGTCGTCAGCTGAATGCTTTCCTTCTGCTTTTCCTCGCCTCTGGTGGCGCGGCTGCCCAGGCAATTCCCTCCCCGACGTCCCATTTCGGGTTTGAGATCGGTGCCCATCGGAAGATGGCGAACTGGGAGGGACTCACGGAGTATTTCGAGCGTTTGGCCCAGGCCAGCCCCCGTGTGCGACTGGATACGTTGGGGGCGTCCACCATGGGCCACCCCTTTGTGATGTTTACTATCACCAGCGCGGCCAACCATGCCCGTCTAGACGAACTCCGAGATATCCAGCTCAAGCTGGCTGACCCGAGGCGCATCAGCGGTGAATCGGAGCTTAACCGCCTCCTGAATGAAGGGAAAACGGTGGTTCTCGTGACCCACGGGATTCACGCCACCGAAGTTGGGGGCCCCCAGATGGCCGCCCGCCTGGTCTATCGCCTGGCCTCCTCCAGCGAGGACGAGGTTCGAGAAATCCTGGATAACGTGATCTTTCTGGACATTCCCTCCCTGAACCCCGACGGTCTCCAATGGATCGTGAATTGGTATAACCAGTGGGTCGGGACCGAGTACGAAGGATCGCCGCTACCCTGGCTCTACCACAAATACACCGGCCACGACAATAATCGGGACTGGTACGCATTCACCCAGGTGGAAACCCAGCTGACCGTCTTGGGCGCCCACAACGTGTGGCATCCACAAATTGTCCACGACATCCATCAGACGGGCTCCAACGGTGCCCGCATCTTCTTCCCCCCCTTCATCGATCCGTACGAGCAGAACATCGATCCGGCCCTGATTTCAGGCATCAATCAGCTCGGGACCTATATGGCTGCCGAGTTGACAGCCAAGGAGATGCCGGGAGTCGTGGTCCACAACCGCTATGATGGTTTCACCCCAGCACGGGCATATCAGCATTACCATGGCGGTGTTCGGATCCTCAGCGAGACGGCGTCAGCCCGGATTGCCACCCCAATCGAAGTCACCTGGGAGGATCTACGGGGGGGACGAGGCCTTGATGCCACGGTAGCTAGCTGGAATTTCCCATGGCCCTGGGAGGGTGGGGAGTGGGGTTTGCCGGATATCGTGGACTACATGGAAGCAGGTGTTGTGGCGCTCCTGAACAACGCTGCGAGGAATCGCAGGTATTGGTTGGAAAACTTCTACCATATCAACCGGAGGGCGGTGGAGGGTTGGGAGCGCTGGCCTGAGGCGTGGGTAATCCCTCCAGACCAGGAGAACGAGGCTGGCTTGGCCTATGCCCTTCGCATCCTCACAACCGGGGAGGTGGAGGTGCACCAAGCTCGGGAGGCATTCACGGCAGATGGTGAGAGGTTCCCGGCAGGCAGCTACGTAATCCCCATGCGCCAGCCCTATGCCTCCTTTGCCCAGACCATGCTGGAGATTCAGCGGTATCCGGATCTGCGGGAGTATCCCGGAGGGCCGCCGCTACGACCCTATGACGTCACCGCCCACACCCTCGGTTTCCTGATGGACATTGAAGCCGTACCCGTGGAGGAACGGATCGGAGCGGACCTTTCCGAGCCCCTGGATATTCCAGATTGGGCTTTCGCCCTGCCGGCGTCCTTTTCCGGGGAGAACGCTCCTCGGGTGGGGGTGTATCGCTCATGGCAAGAGCCTATGCCTGAAGGATGGACCCGCTGGACTTTCGATCAGCATGGTCTCACCTACGACACGATTCGCGACGCCCGCATGCGTGCCGGTGGTCTGACCGACGATTATGACGTGATCCTATTTCAGACTCAGAGCCCTTCCTCCATTCGCAACGGCTTTGCCCAGGGGACCCTACCTCCGGAGTACACGGGGGGACTAGGCGATGCGGGCATCCGATCCCTGGAAGCCTTTGTTCGCAACGGTGGCCGGGTGGTAGCTGTGGAAGAGGCCACGGAACTGTTCATCGACCTATTCGATCTCGGTGTTACCAATGCCGTGGAGCGCCTTCCGGCCCAGGATTTCTTCGTCCCGGGATCGATTCTGAGCGTGGACCTGGAGCCCGAAAACCCCGTCAACCGGGGGAAGGGTGACGTGACACCTGCTTGGTTCTGGACGAGTAGCAGGGCCTTCGATGTAGATGATCCACGAGTAGAGGTGGTTGCTCGGTATTCGGAAGGAAACCCCCTCCTATCAGGTTGGCTTCTGGGCCCGGAATACATCGGTGGGAAGGGCGCAATCGTTGAGGCCACAGTGGGAGATGGGGCAGTGATACTTTTTGGATTCCAACCGGATTACCGTGCCCAAACGGTTACCACCTGGCCTCTGCTCTTCAACGCCCTGGCCGGAGACGATTGAGATGCAGTGTCATAATTGTGGGGCGAAAGCCACGGGGAATTTCTGTTCGTCCTGCGGCGCTCCCCTTAAGACGATCCATTGCCCAGACTGCGGAGCTGAGGTACTGCCCAACTCCAGGTATTGCACGAAATGCGGGCATGCCCTGGCCGGCAAAAAGGGCGGTTCAGACGGTGGGTCTTCGAAAGGGTCCCACCCCCCGGTAGAGCCCGCCGGAAGTGCGACGCTGGGGTGGTGGGTAGCAGGCACAATGATGGTCCTTCTTCTCGTGGCCCTGGGTTATCCGGTACTCACGAGGGACGGCAGTCCGCCGGCAGGTGGTGTTGCCCCGCAGGGCATGGGGGGAGACCGAGGGTCCTCGGGCTTGGTGGACCTCACGACGATGCCCGTTGACTCACAGGCGACGGTCCTTTTCAACCGTGTCATGACCTCCAGTAGCATTGGTGACACGGCGGATGTGGAGTTTTTCCTCCCGAAGGCCCTGTTGATTCATGAGCAGTTGAACCCAACGGACCCGGATGGCCTCTATCATTTCGCCCTACTCCATCAGGTGGGGGGAGATTTCGAAGCGGCTCTAGCCAAGGCTCGGCAGGGGTTGGCTGAGGTGCCGGATTACCTGCTCCTTCTCGCGGTGGCGGCTGAGTCGCTGGCGAACCTCGGCGAAGAAGAAGAGGCGGGTGAGTTGTATGGGCGTTTTCTGGAGGTCTACGATGCCGAAATGGCGCTCATGAGACCTGGATATGAGCATCATCAGCCAATCTTTCCCGCCTACAAAGCCGAGGCCGAGGAATTCCTGAACCGGGGTTGAGGGCGTTGGGCTGACATTGCCAAAGGGAAACCGTGAATGAAAGAAGATTCCAAGAAAAGTTACCGGGGTAGGGATAGGGGTACCCGCTCGCGCCTCACGGAGGATGAACTCTTTCTCAAGGCTGCGGTGGAGCAACTGGAGGAACTTCCCTCTGTCGTGGCGAAGGGAGAAGCCTGGAGGGTTTTTCGGATCATGGGTGAGTTCGTGGAAGGATTCGACGAACTCACGCGCTTGGGGCCAGCAGTGTCAATTTTCGGGTCGGCACGGACACTTCCAGGGGACCCGAGTTACAAAGAGTGCAAAGAGACTGCGAGACTTCTGGGTGAGGCCGGGTTCTCCATCATTACCGGCGGCGGCCCCGGCATGATGGAGGCGGCCAACGCGGGGGCACGGGAGGCTGGGGCGCCGTCGGTGGGCCTCAACATCGAGCTCCCTTTCGAGCAGGACCTGAACCAGTTTGCCGATCTGAAGATTCACTTTCGCTACTTCTTCGTGCGGAAGACCATGTTCGTGAAGTATGCCCAAGCCTTTGTGATCTTCCCGGGGGGGTTCGGGACTCTGGACGAACTCTTCGAATCACTGACCCTGATTCAAACTGGTAAGATCAGGAACTTCCCCCTCGTGCTCTTTGGCTCGGAGTACTGGCGGGGTCTTTTGGAGTGGTTGAAGGCGACTGTCCAGAAGCAAGGGAAGATCTCCCCCAATGACCTGGATCTGATCAAATTGACCGACTCACCCCAGGAAGCCGTCGATCACATCGTGGCACGCTTCACGGCAGATCTCCAGCTGAGGGCGGCGGAAAATGGGGTTCCAACCCTCGGCAAGAAGATTCTGGAAAAGTAAGCTTTCAGTGGGGCTACGTTTCCGTAGCCCAGCCCTCCTTGGCAGATTGAGACGCCTTCGGTGATCCGGGATCATACCGGGATCTTCGGTTTAAGCCCTCAGGGACCACTTTGGTTCGGAAAATCCTTTCTGCACGGGGATCCGGGGTGGGCCTTCAGAGGCCTCTCAATTAACTTTTTGTGCTCGTTCCCCATTGGTTCGAGGCGGAGGTGAAGAGTTGTCGGAAGCTGAGACCAAAGCTGCCAGGGGGTATGCTCCCGGAGGAAAGAACACCGGACGAGTGACCCCGAAGGGCACATCGCGAATCCGAGCCCACCAGGACCTTCAGACGATCGAGCTCAAGGCCCGTAAGCCCGGATGGCTCAAGGTTCGTTCCCCTGGAGGGCAGAGATATCTGAAGCTCCAGAAAATGATGAGGCATCAGGCGCTTCACACGGTATGCGAAGAAGCGGCCTGTCCGAATATCGGGGAGTGCTGGGAGGCCGGTACCGCCACGTTCATGATTCTGGGAGACGTCTGCACCCGGGCATGCAAGTACTGTGGCGTTGCCCACGGGATGCCGACGATCCTGGACGAGGACGAACCGCTCCGCGTGGCGGAGACGGTGGTGGCCATGGAGTTGGAGCACGTGGTCATCACCAGCGTGAACCGGGATGAATTGTCCGATGGGGGTGCGGGAATCTACGCTGAGACGATCCGCCAGATCCATGCCCGCTTGCCGGGGTGCTCGGTGGAGGTTCTCATCCCCGATTTCAAGGGGGACGAGGACGCCCTCCGGAAGGTGGTGGAGGCCAAACCCGAAATTCTGGGTCACAACCTCGAGACTGTGGAGCGTCTGCACCCCGAAGTGAGACCTGGCGGACGGTACTGGCGTTCCATCTCGTTTCTGGGCGCTGCAAAACGAATGGACCCGTCGACCCTGACCAAGACAGGGATCATCCTTGGCATGGGTGAGGAGGCTCCGGAAATCCGCCAGGCCATGGCCGACGTGCGGGACGCTGGCGTGGACATCCTGACCCTGGGTCAGTACCTGCGACCGTCTCCGGCTCACATTCCCGTTGCCCGATGGGTAAGCCCGGAGGAATTCGCTGACTGGAAGCGCATAGGTGAGGAGGAGGTAGGATTCGCCCACGTGGAATCGGGGCCCCTGGTGCGGTCCAGCTACCACGCAAAGGAGCAGGCCAGGGAGGTCGAGGCCGGTTCCGGCGGATCGATTCGGGAAGTCATGGAAGCGGACGTTCCTGCGCCGGCCGAAGTTCTCCCGCCCTTGGTAAGTCTGGGGCTCAAGGGCCCCGGTGGAGGGGGAGGTTAGAGAATGGACTCTGGCATGGTCCAGGCCAAGGTGACGGAAGCCCAAGAGCCACGGGACGACCTTCACCACGATCCTTTGCGAGGGTTTTCGGAAACCGAGCTCATTGAGTTCCTCCGGAAGATGCTGCTCTTCCGCCGATTCGAGGAGAAGGCCGAGGAGGCCTACGCCATAGGAAAGATCGGCGGGTTCTGTCACCTGCACATCGGTCAGGAAGGCTCGGCGGCAGGGTGCATTGGGCCCCTCAGGACCGACGACTATCTGATTAGCGCCTACCGCGAACACACCCAGGCCCTGTCCAAGGGCATGGATCCCGGGGTGGTCATGGCGGAGCTCTACGGTAAAGCTCCCGGTTCGTCCATGGGAAAGGGTGGATCCATGCATATTTTCGGCGTGGACCAGGCTTTCATGGGGGGGCACGGGATCGTGGGGGGGCAGGTGCCTTTGGCCGTAGGCATGGGATGGGCCATCAAGTACCGAGGCGAAGACCGAGTGACCGTGTGCTTCATGGGTGAAGCCGCGGTGAACCAGGGGGCTTTCCATGAGTCCTTGAATATGGCTGCCATCTGGCAGCTTCCGGTCATCTTTGTGGTAGAAAACAACGAGTATGGGATGGGGACCGCCTTCAAGAGGGTTTCCGCCACAAAGGTGGAGGAGCGGTCAGCGGCCTACCAGATTCCCGCCAGCGTAGTGAACGGCCAGGACGTCCTCGAAGCCTATCGGCATTTCGAGAAGCTGGTGGCCGAGGTCCGAAATGGTGGAGGGCCTCGCTTTGTGGAGGTCAGGACCTATCGGTTTCGAGGACACTCCATGTCCGATCCTGTCTCCGGAACCTACCGATCCAAGGAAGAAGTCCTTGATCGGACCGAGAAGGAAGATCCCATCAAGATTCTGAGGGATCGACTCTTTGCGGCCGGGGTCCTCAGCCAGGAGGCTCTGGAGGTCATGGACCAGGAGGTCCGTGCCCAGGTGGAGGACGCCGCCGAGTTTGCAGACAATGCCCCCGATCCGGATGCGGGGGAGCTCTATTCCCACGTCTATTCCCAGATCAACGAACACGGGCGGCTTTTCTTCGATGGGAGAGACCGTTAGGGAGCCTTTCCGCGAAGGGCTCTTAAATCCGCCCCCAAAAGGACACTCGAACCGAATGCCCGAGATCACCTACCGGGAAGCGCTGAACCAAGGCTTGGCCGAAGAGATGGAGCGGGACGACTCTGTCTTCTTGATGGGCGAGGAAGTAGCTGAGTACGACGGCGCCTACAAAGTGTCCAAGGGACTTCTGGATCGGTTCGGCGAGTTGCGGGTGGTGGACACCCCCATCAGTGAATTGGGTTTTGCGGGCTTGGGGGTTGGGGCGGCCATGGTGGGTCTTCGACCCGTCATCGAGTTCATGACCTTCAACTTCTCGGTTCTTGCCCTCGACCAGGTCCTCCATTCGGCCGCGAAGATGCTCTACATGTCCGGTGGGCAGCTCAATATCCCCATGGTCTTTCGGGGGCCCACCGGTGCAGCGCTTCAACTCGCAGCCCAGCACTCACAGGCTTTGGAGAGCTGGTATGCCCATGCCCCGGGAATGAAGGTGGTGGCTCCGGCTACCCCTGCGGATGCCAAAGGCCTCTTGAAGGCTGCGATCAGGGATGACGATCCCGTGGTCGTGATGGAGGGGGAGCTCCTCTACAACATTCGCGGAGAAGTTCCGGAAGGAGAGCACATCGTGCCTCTGGGCCTGGCCGATCTAAAGCGGGAAGGGGACGACGTCTCCATAATTACCCACGGCAAGATGGTCCACCTGGCTCTTCAGGCGGCTAATCGCCTCCATCGGGAGGGGGTTTCGGCCGAGGTCCTGGATCTACGTTCCCTTCGCCCCCTGGACGTGGATGCAATCCTGGCGTCTGTGCGGAAGACCAACCGGGCCCTGTACGTGGAGGAGGGGTGGCCGTATGCCGGAATCGGTGCTCAGATTGCCGCCACGATTCAGGAAGAGGCCTTCGATCATTTGGACGCTCCTGTCCTCAGGATTTCCCAGGCCGACGTTCCCATGCCTTACGCGAAAACCCTCGAGCAGCTTGCCAAGCCCAGTGCCCAGCGGGTAGTGGAGGCCTGCAAGCGCCTTTTATATAGGGACTGACCATGGCTACCAAGGTCCACATGGAAGCACTCTCGCCGACCATGGAAGAAGGCCAGCTGGTGCGGTGGGTGAAAGCTGAGGGTGACTCAGTGTCCAATGGTGAGATCCTGGCAGAGATCGAAACCGACAAAGCCACTATGGAGCTGGTGGCCCGGGGAGATGGCGTTTTGCGGAAGGTCTTCCTGGGTGAAGGGGGAGTGGCCCCCGTGGGGGAGGTCATCGCCATCATCGCGGGCGCGGATGAGGAGATCGGGGATCTGTTGGCTTCCTCCTCCCCTGGAGATGGCGAGGTGCCAACAGCCTCGGAGCCGCCCGCCGAGGGGTTGGAGGAGGAGGAGGCGGTGGCCGGGGCTGGTGAGTCGCAGGAGCGGACTGGCTCCTCGGAGTCTGAGGCATCGGGTACGGATACCCATGCCCAGGAAGGTGGGGAGGGCTCAGTTGAACTGGCAGCTGGATGGGATGACGGCAGAGTCAGGGCTTCCCCCCTTGCTCGGCGACTGGCCGAGGAAGCTGGATTGGACGTCCGTACCATTTCGGGCTCCGGCCCTGGAGGTCGGGTCGTGGTCCGCGACGTGGAGAAGGCCAAGTCCGCACCGAGGCCGGCGGCATCTCCTGGCCGTTCCGAGCCCGGACCGATGCCGGATCATCCGTCGGTTCCGGAATCGGAGTTCGAGGATATCCCTTTGTCGCAGATGAGGAAGACCATCGCCAGGCGTCTGGTGGAGTCGCTTGGACCGGTTCCCCACTTCTTTCTCAGAATCACGGTGGACATGACCCGTGTCCTGGCTGCCAGGAAGAGGGTGAACAAGCTGGTGAAATCAGATGGGGACAAGGTCTCCATCAATGATTTCATTCTGAAGGCGACGGCGTCGGCTTTGGAGCGTCATCCCGAGGTGAACTCTCATTGGAACGGCGAGTCGATCCGGCGGCACCACAGGATCCATCTGGGCGTAGCGGTGGCGGTGGAAGACGGCCTCATTACCCCTGTCGTCCGGGATGCGAATTGGAAGGGGTTGGCCGAAATCAGTGGAGACGTAAGGCAATTGGCGGCAAGAGGAAAAGAGAAGAGGCTTCAGCCAGAAGAGTACACCGGATCCACATTTTCGGTCTCCAATCTGGGCATGTTCGGGATTCACGAGTTCACAGGCGTCATCAACCCGCCTGAAGCGGGCATAATTGCCGTGGGAGGAATCGAGGAGACTCCGGTGGTGGAGGGGGGAGAAGTGGTGGTCAAACCGATGATGAGAGTTACTATGAGCTGTGACCATCGAGTGATCGACGGCGCCACCGGTGCCAGGTTCCTCCAAACGCTGAAGGAGATGCTGGAGGAGCCTGCGGCTGCTCTTGTCTGATTTCGCAAGGAGGTGGGAATGACCTGCAACATGGGCAGGGGAGACCGAATCTTCCGGGGTCTCCTGGGAATCGTGATTCTTGCGGTGGGTCTTTACTATCAGAGCTGGTGGGGACTCATCGGTCTGATTCCCTTGGTTACGTCTATCGTGGCTTGGTGCCCGGCCTACGTGCCGTTCAAGATCAACACCGGGGCCAAGACCGACAACTGAAGTCCCTCTTTTGGTCGAAAGAAGAGGGGGGCCTCCGGCCCCCCTTTCCTTTTTTAGGGGTCGATGCTCTTGGACGCCAGGATGCTGGCTCGTCAGTCTCCGCTGTGGTCGATGACCAGAGCCACTCTCCGATTCTCCCACCCTTCGGGCCCTGGACCGTGGCCTTCTGCGGACACCAATCGGTCGGTAGCTTCGCCGTAGCTGACAGCCCGGACGCGGCCCTCGCCCAATCCTCCCCGCCCCACGAGGTAGTCAGCTACCGCCTGAGCTCGTCGCATACCGAGAGCTTGGTTGTATTCCACCGTACCGACAGGATCGGTGAACCCCTCCACCGTAACCATGCTGGAGGGATAGTAGCGCTGAACCACCTGGGCAAAGCGATCCAGGAATGCCATGTACTCGGGATTCACTTCGTCCTCATCGAATCCGAAGTAGATCGGCACATCGAAGCGAACGGCCGTCTCGAGTTCCTCCACTCTGGCGTTGAAGTCCCGCTCCAGAGCGGCGATGTCCTCTTCGAATCCATCCATTCGGGCCGAGAGTTGATCCATCCGGCCGTTCAACGCTTCCGAAACCTGGCTGTCCCCCTCGGCGATCTCGGCTCGCCTTTCGGCTTCCATTTCCGCCCGCATGTAGGCGAGTTGCTCGTCGAGGTCATCCTTTTTCACCAGGGAGCAACCGGACACGGCCGTGATCATGAAGATGAGGGCCACCGTGATGAAGGCACTGGGATGATTGCGGTTCCCAGACATGGCTCTGTTTCTCCTTCTGAGATTTCTGTGATCCAAGGGCGCAGCGGGCGCACTTCTCCGCCGGTTGAAGATGCAGGAGGGATGCCGGGGTTTTCGCCCTGGGATCGAGAAGAGGAAGAAGCCCGGAATCGTTGTTGTTTCCTCACAATTGTGCGGGACCGCCGAATGCCAAAGCGACCTGACGGTTTCAGAGGAATCCACCTCATTCCGAGGCGATCCGGAGTGGATCTGACTCGTTTCGGCCCAACGAACAGGGGTGTGAGATTCAAATGAATGTGAAGGAGGACGGCTAGAATCCTCCCCCCCCTCCCCCGCCGAATCCACCGCCGCTGAAACCTCCGCCACCGCTGAAGCCGCCACCACCGAACCCGGATCCTCCGGTGCTTCGGGGTTGGGAGACCATGACCGATCCGGCTTGGGAAGTCATGACGGAGAGATCGTTGACGAACAATCCTGTCCGGAAAGAGTGGGGATGCATCCCCACGTACCAGTGGGGTGGCTCGGTATAGATTTCCTCGAAGGCCTTGGCCCACGTGCCCTCCACTCCCAACGCCATGGCGTAGGGGAGGAACGCCTCGAACATCTCGGGGGTCTTGATGAGCCGATCGTAGCGGTCCGACTCAACGCGATGGAGGAAATCTTGAAAACCGAGGATTTTTTCCAGGGCCCGGGTACCTGAGACTGTCCGGGCCGGCATAAAGATGCCGAACCCCAGCACAGGCAGCCCGAACAGGATCCCGGCAAGGAGGGCAGTAAGGGGTGAGATGAGGAGAACCTCGGCCAGGACCTGGAAGCCTGCGATAGCCAATCCGGTTGTGACCACTCCGATAGCGATGAAGGAGCCCAGGACTTTGTCGGGACGGTGCCGGTAGTAGCTGTCGCTCTTCAGGGTACCGAAGAGGTCCGACTTGATCTTCGACATCGTCTTGTAGAACTCATTCTTCAGATCGGAAAGGAACACCTCCTTCACGATTCCCGAGCTCCCGAAAACTCCCCGCAGAAGTCTGCGTTCGTGGGGCTTCAGTTCGGCCCACTCCTCTTCCTCAGTCAGGCGTATGAACCGGTAGTCCGAATCTTTAATGAGACCGAAGAGCTGTTTGGTCTCCATCTCTTCGATCCGCAAGTGCCCCCTGACCGCCAGGTCCACCAGCGTGGCTGTGATGTCACGGGTGTCGGGGCGATTGTCTACCAGGGTGCCCACCTCGGCCGGCGTCATACCCTCAGGCGGTTCATATTCCGGCTTTATGATCCTCCGCTCCGGGTCTCTACCCCAGGACTGCCAGATGAAGAACATCCCGAAGAAGCTGAGGAAGGGAAGGAAGAAGAGCCAGTTGGAGCGCATGAACATACCGGCTTTGCGCACGAAGCCGGGTCTGGCCACGATTCCTGGGTCCCATCCTACCACAACGGTGAGGCCCTCGCGAAAGTTCAAGCCACGAGTGGTTTCAAAATAGAATCCATCTTCCAGTTCCTGGATGGAAGCATCTTGGGCTGACGAGCCATAGGCGCCGGTGAATGCCGTGGCACGGAGGCCCGTGGTCCCTGCCGGTAGCCGTATGATGGCCGAAGCCCGGTGGATGGGCATCTCCCATTCGGTACCGGTGACGTTCCAGTAAAGCTCGTCGTGGTCCTCGAAGAACTTCAGGGCGTTGGGGACGGAGTATCGCAGCGTGATGGTCCGGGTGACGTCTCTGGCACCGGGGACCCACATCTTGATCTTCCGATTGTGACGTTCCAGGCTGACCTCGGTGCGGAGCTCTTGACCCCTATCGTCTCTGACGTCCTTCAGCTTCAGGAACAGCCGGTAGCTGAAACCCTGAGGATCCCGGTATTCCACGGGAATGGTCCGGTAGAGGCCATTCCACTGACCGTTGAACCGAACGGTGATGGCCTCCTGTACTTCTATTGATCCGTTCTCCTCCACGGAAACCGTAGCGCTGAAGTCCTGGATATCCAGACTCCTCTGGGCGTCGAGTTCCGAGGCTGGCGTCTGGGCAAGAAGGAGTGCAGTGACGAGAAAGGCCAGCCGTGGCAGGGAGAAGCGGACGGTCGTGACGACATACATGGGTAAGCCCTTCAGAGTTTGTTTTCTGCTTTGCCCGGCTGAGGAGTGGTTCTTATGCCCATTACGTCCTCACCCCGGGCCGCTCCCTCCAACAGACGAAGGAAGATCTCCGGGGCCTCACGGACCCAGTTCCTGTACTCGTCGAGGCCGGAGTAGTCCCAACCGTCCAACTTCCCGAGAAAGTCGGTGAGGTCGAAGTTCTCCCGCCATACTGCGACCCCGGCTCGTTCCGCATCGATGGCGTTGCAGAGCTGCTCGACATGTTTTCCGGTCGGCACCAAGGAGATGGCCTTGCCGAGGAAAGCTGCCTCGCACACCGACTCGAATCCCGCAGTGGAAGTGAACCCGCGGCAAGTCGTCAAAAGGTCCAGGAAGGTGTTTGCGTCAAGCCGGTGAAAAGTCAGCCCCTCCTGGGGCGAGTATTCCGGCGGGGCATCTACTTTATCCCAGAAGCAGTGTAACGCTATGTCTGACTGTCCTTTATGCCACCGTACGAGCTCTTCTGAATACCCGGGGTTCAGGACATAGGCCAGGAGGTGACGGCCCCGGGTTGGAACCGCGTGGAGGACCTCTGGCCGAAGGAGAGGTGGCACCACCCGGACTCGTCTGGCGGGGACCGAGGAGAGGGGAGAGAAAGAGAGGGCCAGTCGGACCCTTGCATCGAGGGAGGTCAAGAGGTTGTTGACCCTGATCATGTTGACCTGGAAGGCCCTCTCCCGGGGTGTTTCGAAGCTGGGATGATGAAACAGGAATTGATGTCCCACCGCGACGACGGGCACCGAGGGCCTGAACACTGCTGAGTATAGGCCACCTATGAGGTCGTAGAAATTCACGACCAGGTCGGGTTGGCAAGCCAGGAAATCCCTATTCAGGGTGGGGCCCTGGGACCAGTAGCGAGGAAATCTCCTCAGCGCTTGAAAGAAGGAATCCCATGGCCGCACACCTTTGTTGACGGGGTCCACGACGAACACCGGCGCCAAATAAGTGTGGATGGGAGCGTCGAAGGAAGACCGGAAGAACTCTGGAATGAGACGATCGGGGTTTTCACCCATGAAAGCCGCGACGACACGGTGCCCCGCTTCCTCGAGGATTCGCTTGAGAGCGAGGGCCTGGGTCATGTGACCCCGGCCTTCGCCCTGGATGAAGAAGGCTACCCGCAAGGAACTCGCCCTCAAGTCGAGCCTCCCCCGTTTCTAGCTGAAGCTGACGCTTGGGACTTCTCCTTCACCTTCGTCGATTTCGAAAAACTCCCGGCCGGAGAAGTTGAAGGCTTTCGCGATCAGGTTCGAGGGCACCTGCCCGATTTTGGTGTTGTAGTCCCGAACCACGGCGTTGTAGTACCTGCGAGCCTGCTGGATGCCTGTCTCCAGTTCCTTCAAGGTTTGCTGGAGGTCCTTGAAGTTGTCGGCGGCCTTGAGGTCGGGATAGGCCTCCGAAAGGGCGAAGAGGCTCTTCAGTGCTCCGGTCAACATGTTCTCCGCCTCGGCCTGGGCCGCAGGACCTTGGGCCCCAATGGCGGCCGATCGAGCGGTGACCACAGCCTCCAGGGTATCTTTCTCGTGACCCGCGTAACCTTTGACAGTCTCTACGATGTTTGGAATGAGATCATGGCGACGCTTGAGCTGAACGTCGATGTCGGCCCACGCCCCATCCACCTGAACCCTCAACTTCACGAGACTGTTGTACAGCACGATTCCGCCAACTGCCAAAACGACGAGGATAATGATCCACGACATGTCCGTGCTCCTGCGTCCAAGAGGATGGTGCGAAGGGGCCGTTTTCGGTCCCGGGAGGAGAATAGGACTGGGACCGGCGTAGTGTAAAGGAAAACGGGGCAAACAGTGCCGGGACATCGGCTTCCGTTTGGCTCCCGGCCTGGGTACCTTTCTTCCTCTGTGGAAACCCCCGTAGGACCCCAGGGAAAAGACCGGAAGAGGTGAAGCGTGTCGGAGAACGGAAATAAGTTCGATCTGATCATCATCGGGAGTGGGCCGGGCGGCTACGTAGCTGCCATCAGGGGAGCTCAACTCGGACTTTCAGTGGCTTGCGTCGAGGCGGAAAAGCTCGGTGGAGTCTGCCTGAACGTCGGATGCATCCCCACCAAAGCTCTTCTTTCCAGCGCCCTTTTCGTGCAGGAAATGAAAGGATCGGAGGGGCACGGAGTCTTCGTGGAAGGTGCTTCGGTGTCCTTGGGGCCAGCTCAGGAACGGAGCAGGAAAGTGGCCGATCAGCTCAACCGCGGCGTCGGCCACCTCTTCAAGAAGAATGAGGTGACCCACCTGGACGGATTCGGGCGGTTGGCAGGTGAGGGACTCGTCGAGGTGGAAGGGCCCGAGGGGGAGAAAAACACCTATGCTGGGTCCCGCGTCATCCTTGCTACGGGTTCCCGGCCGCGGGACCTGCCCATGCTCAGGATCGACGAAGAGCGCATCTGGTCCTCCACCGGCGCCCTCTATCAGAAAGAAGCTCCTGGATCCCTGGCCATCGTAGGAGCCGGGGCTGTGGGAATGGAATTCGCCGACATCTATTCAGCTTACGGCTCTGAGGTCCACATCATCGAGATGTTGGACCGCGTCCTTCCGCTGGAGGACAAGGACTGCTCTCAGGCGGTGGCCCGGAGTTACAAGAAGCGGAAAATGAAGATTCGCACCTCCACAGCCGTGAAAGACTCCGAGTTTTCCGGGAATGGGGTGAAGCTGACGTTGACGGACAAGGACGGAAACGAGGATATCCTGGAGGTGGACCGGGTTCTCAGCGCGGTTGGTCGGGTGCCGAACACCGAAGACCTTGGGTTGGAAGAGGCGGGCGTGACCCTTACCGACCTGGGGGGCTTCATCAAGGTGGATGAGTACCTTCGGACTTCAGTGGGAGGCGTCTATGCCATCGGCGACGTCGCAGGCCCACCTCTGCTGGCCCACAAGGCCTCCCACGAGGGGATCGTGTGCGTGGAGCATATCGCCGGAGAAGGCCATGGCACCGTGGATTACGGGAACATTCCCTCGTGTACCTACGCCCATCCGGAGGTGGCCTCGGTGGGTCTGACGGAAGAGCAGGCTCTCGATGCGGGTCATGAAATCGAGGTGGGGAAGTTCCCCTGGGTGGGCATCGGGAGAGCGGTGGCAGCGGGAGATACGGACGGCTTCATCAAGGTGATCAGGGACAAGCGGTATTCGGAAATCCTCGGGGCTCACATCGTGGGGCCTCATGCCACGGAGCTCATTGCCGAGTTTGTCGTGGGTCGTCACCTGGAGGCTACGGTCGAGGAAATGGAGAAGGCCATGCACCCGCACCCGACCCTTTCCGAGGGTGTGGCGGAGGCTGCTCTGGCGGCTCTCGGAAGGGCCATCCACATCTAGGCTTGCTGAGAAAGGCTACAGGGCAGGGCAGCTGTAGCTGAAACCCGGAGTAACGCAGGGCCGAAGCGGTCCGGATCCATATAGGATTCGGGCCGCGTTTCATCTCGACTGGAACCGAACCCGGGAGGTGGGGTTCTTGGATTGTTAGGCGGAGTATAGACTCCGTTTCTACCGGCCCTTCCTTCACCAGGGGGTGAAACATTGCCGGAGGACGCAACGCCGGATCAGTGGGCTGACGAGCCCTCAAACAAGACATGGTCCGAAGACGAGGAAAAAGCCCTTCGCCTTTGGATCAACCTGGCCCGTTGCTATGTGACCTTTTCCCGGGCCGTCGCCTGCAAGGTGGCGGAGTACGACCTGACGGCGCCCCAATTCGGGGTGCTGGAAGCTCTCTACCACCTGGGTCCCCTCTCTCTTGGGGAGTTGGCCGAGAAACTCCTGGTCACCGGCGGCAACGTCACATATGTGATGGACAGACTGGAGGCTCAGGATCTCGTGGTTCGGGAGCGGTCAGGGGACGACCGGCGAGTGGTCCGGGCTCATCTGACCACCAAAGGCAGGGCGACCATCGACGCTGTCTTTCCGGGGCACGTGGACTTCATCCGGGGTTTGGTGAATGTCCTGGAGCCGTCGGATCGGGACAATCTGAGGACACTTCTGAAAAGGCTGGGGAAGGGCATTGCCGGCAATTCGGAGGGGAAAGGTGAGTGCTGACGGATCTTCAGTCTGACCGATTCCTGGATGGAAAAAACAGTGCCAGAGGCCGGGCCCGACCCCCCCCGGCCTCTTTCATTTCGCCAGCAGATCTTCCGGGAGTCCAATACCCCTGATTTCGAGCACTCTCATGACCGCTTCGCCGATCTTGTTGTTCGGTGTGGACGCACCTGCGGTGATCCCGAGCTGGAAGGGTCCTGAGGGGAGCCAATCCTCCTCCTCCACCTCCGGGGCCTCGGGATCCAGGACCGGTTTGTGGCGGACAGTGCCCCTGTCCACGTCGATGCAAAGAGCATCTTCGATGTGGAAGGTCCTGGTGTGCTCACGGCACATATGGGCGAGGTGGTTGGTGTTGGAGGAGTTGTACCCACCAATGACGATCATGACGTCGGGGGGGTCCTCCATCATTTCCACCACCGCGTCTTGCCGTTCCTGGGTGGCGGAGCAAATGGTGTCGAAGGAACGGTAATGCTCTTCGGCGTGTTCTTCGCCGTAGGCCTCCACGAAGGTTTCCCTGATCTTCTCGCCGATGGCGAGGGATTCGTTGGCCAGCATGGTGGTTTGGTTGGCGATGCCGATTTTCTCCAAGTCTCGGTCCGGGTCGAAACCTTCGGTGGCCTTCTCTTTGAAGTGGGCGTAGAACTCCTGTCTGGAGAGGCGCCCCGGACGCTTGGCGATGTAGTCGCAGACGAGCCTAGCCTCCTCCATGTCCCGAACGATCAGGTATTTGCCCCCGGGGTGTTTGTTCACCTGCGAGGCGGTAGCCCGAGATTCCTCATGGGTGTACTTCCCGTGAATCACAGCGGTGAACCCGTCCTTGGCGTAGCTTTCCACCCTCTTCCAGACGACCAGCACGGAGCCACAGGTGGTGTCCACCAGCACGCACCCGATCTTCTTCAGGCGCTCAAAATCATTGAGTCTTACGCCGAAGGCAGGAATGATGACGGCGTCATCGGCGGTCACATGGTCAAATGAGAAGTGACCGTCCTCCTCGGGGTAGATAAACTCGATTCCCATCTCCTGCAAACGGTGGTTCACATGGGGATTGTGAATGATTTCCCCCACAAGGAAGATCTTCTTGTCCGGGAACTTGTGGCGCGTCTCGTAAGCGTAGTCTACGGCCCGGTCCACGCCGTAACAGAAGCCGAATTCCTTGGCCAACCGTACCGTGGCATCGCCGAAGGTCTCCTGGAACCCCCTGGATCGGATGAGTTCCACGAGGCCTGACTGGTACTCGGCGTCGATAATTGGTTTTACTTCGGCCTTGAGGCCGAGCCCGCTTCGGAAGTAGGTCTTGTCCATGGCTACCCGAGACCCCGCCGGACCCTTCTTGTTCCCCTCCGGGTATTTTCTCCCATGTCTTTGCTGGGAAGGCTTTTTCTCCTCTTTGTAGGGGTCCCCCTCCTGGAGCTGTTCATCCTCGTCCAGGTGGGGCAGCTCGTTGGGGTGTGGCCCACCATCGGGCTGGTGGTCCTGACGGGGGCCGCCGGCGCGGCTCTGGCCAGGTTCGAGGGGCTCCGAACCGTCTGGAAACTTCGGAGCGAACTGGCCCGGGGCAGGCTGCCGGGAGGGGCCCTCCTGGACGGCTTTGCCGTGCTGGTGGGTGGAGCACTTCTTCTCACCCCGGGCATCCTCACCGATCTGGTCGGGTTCTCCTTTCTTCTTCCTCCCACTCGAAGAATCCTGAAGAACCGGATACGGAATGGCTTGGAAAAGCGGCTGAAATCCGGAGCCATACGTATTACCCATGTGGAAGGGTTTCCCCTGAGCGGGATGGGCTCCTGGGGCCGAGGGCCCGTGGAGCAAGGCTCGGCCGATGCATCTCCATCGGGGGAGATCGTCATCGACGTTGAGGAGCCGAAAGACCCCTGAGCTTCTGGTCTTCCTGGTCCCCCCCCCCTACTTTCAGCTCCTTCAGACTTCAAGAACCTTTTTCCTTCGAGGTCCTCTCATGCCTCCAGGCCCATCTGCGCCCCACGGTTTCAAGTTTCTGGAAAAGCTCCTGAATGCGCCTGGGCCCTCCGGGTTCGAGGTGGCTCCCGCACGAGTATGGAGGGAAGAAGCGGAAAACTTCGCGGAAAGGGTTTGGACCGATGTCACGGGCAACTCCGTGGCCGGGTTGAATCTCGACGGAGCCCCCCGAGTAATGCTGGCAGGCCACATTGATGAGATCGGCCTGCAGGTGACGCATATCGACGAAGGAGGATACCTCTTCTTCGACGAAATCGGCGGATGGGATTCCCAGGTCATGGTGGGCCAGCGTGTCCGGGTACTTCTACGCGAGAAGACCCTACCCGGGGTCATCGGGAAGAAGCCCATTCATCTCCTCAAGCCGGAGGAGCGGGAGAAAGCCACCAAGACCAAGGACCTCTGGGTAGATCTGGGGTGCTCCAACGCCGGGGAGGTCGCCGAGCTGGGGGTCCGGGTGGGAGACCCCATGGTCTTGGACGCGGGTCTCGTTCGTCTCGCCGGGGACCGAATCGCGAGCCGTGCCATCGACAACCGCATAGGTGCATATGTTGTCTTGGAGGCTCTTCGCCTTCTGTCCGAAGAACCTCCCCAGGCAGCGACTCTGGCCGTAGCCACGGTCCAGGAGGAAATCGCCTACTCCGGAGGTGGGGCCCGTTCCAGTGCTTTTGCTCTGAAGCCGGATGTGGCCCTGGTGGTGGATGTGACCTTCAGCACCGACGTGCCGGACATCGAGAAGAAGGAACTGGGGGAGCACAAGATCGGCGGGGGGCCTGTTCTCACTCGCGGGTCGGCCAATCATCCAGTGGTTTTCGATGGGCTTGTGGAGGCCGCGGAAGCTGAGGGGATCGACTATACCATTCAAGCTGCTCCCAAGGCCACTCGGACCGACGCGGATGCCATCCATCTGGTCCGCATGGGAGTTCCCACGGGTTTGATCTCCGTTCCCAACCGATACATGCACTCCCCAAACGAGATCGTGAGTCTGGAGGACCTCCAGAGCACCGCGGAGCTCATGTCGGCATTCATACGGAGACTGGACGGGGACACGGACTTCACACCGAGGTAGGTCAACGGCCGTTCCGCTCTTGGGATGGAACCGTTCAGGAAGGGGCCAGATGTGATGCGGACCAAGAGGCGCGGGCCAGCAGCCCTTGATTCGCTTCGAAGAGTTTTGTTAGTTGAAGGGCTACGCCCGATGGGGTAGAGGACGACGGGCCAAAACAGGACAGGACGGGAATGATCGATACGACTCAGCTGGTGACGGAACTCCAGGAAATGCGGGACGAGGGATATCTCTCGGATGCTCTTCTTCGGTATGCGGTTCGAAATGTGAAAGAGTTGGACGACCGCTTCGACTGGGTGGGCGGATTCCTTCTGGACGAGGAAGGAAAAGAGCTCTGGCTCCACAACTACGTAGGCCCCCGGACCGAGCATGCGAAGATTCCGGTCGGGGAAGGAGTAACGGGAAGAGCTGTGGCCGAGGGTACGAACCAGAACGTCCCCGATGTGAGCCAGATCGACTACTACATCGAAGATGCCGCAGGTATGTCCTCGGAGTTGGTGATCCTCATCCGAGCCGGAGATGACGTTTTCGGTGAGATCGATATCGACTCCATGGAGCCCAACGCCTTCACTCCCGAGGACGAGGAGGCCATCACAATGGTGGCCGACAAGCTGGCGGAGCAGATCGCTTCGGAACGACGCTGAGGTAGCGAGACCCTGGAGCCTCGTACATTCAAGGCCCGGAACACTGGGCCGTTCACGCTGGACGGGAGCCGCACCTACCTGATCGGTCGGGACGAGGTCGCGGTCATTGATCCGGGCCCGGATGAGGAGGACCACATCCGGGCTCTTTCTATTGTGCTGGGCCCGGCCCGGCAGGTCCGGATCCTCTTGACGCACCACCACCGGGATCATGCCGGAGGGGCGGTTCGCCTGGCCCGGGATCTGGGGGCATCCATCTCAGGCCCTCCTTCCTGCCAGCCCGCCGGTGAATCGATCGGTGCCGATCCCGGGGCAGCCTCCCATGTGGGGGAGGCCCGGTTCAAGGTGTTGAAAGAAGGGGACGCGGTGTCTACCAGCCAGGGCGAGCTCCTGGTTCATGAGATCCCCGGGCACACGAGGGACCACCTGGCGTTCCATTGGCCGGCAACTGGAGCCCTCTTTGTGGGGGATCTCCTTCTAGGACGAGGGGACACCACCTGGGTCGGCGAATACCTGGGATCTATCGGGGATTACCTGGAATCCCTGAACCGCGTCGAGACCTTGGGCCCTTCCGTGATCTATCCTGGGCATGGACCTCCCATCACGTCTCCGAAGAAAGTGTTGGACCAGTTTCGCCGACACCGCCTGGAAAGGCTGGAACAGGTTCGTGCAGCCAGGCGGGAGAACCCAGCGGCCGACTCCACGGAATTGGCCGCTGCCATCTATGGTGGTGAGATTCCGGACAGACTTCTGAAGGCCGCGGCGGCGTCTGTAGATGCCGCCCTTTTCCACCTGGATCAACCAGAGGATTAGAGCTTGCGGGCCCGGTTGCTCCTCCCGCAGGGCCCGTGGTATCCTCAGCTCATGGCTAGAGAAACTTCAGCCTCTTCAGGATGCTTGTGGTGAACGCGCTACCTTCCGATGTCCTCGGGGAATTGAGTTCTGCAGTGGGTCCGGAATGGGTGATCAGCGATCCGGACCGCCTTCTGGTTTACGAATCGGACGCTCAGACGGCCCACAACGTGACTCCACAGGCCGTGGTCCTTCCCAGCGACACGGAAGAAACCTCCCGAGTAGCCCGGGTCCTCCATCGTCACGGGATTCCCATGGTACCCAGGGGCGCGGGTACCGGCCTTTCCGGAGGCGCCCTGGCGACTCGGGGTGGAGTGGTGGTGGGTACCTCCCGCATGAACCGAATCCTGGAGGTGGACCCGGAGAACCGCCGAGCTCTTGTCCAGGCCGGGGTGTTGAATACCGCCCTCTCCGACGCGGCAGCCCCCTTTGGCCTCCACTACGCCCCCGACCCCTCCTCCCAAACGGCGTGCACCATCGGGGGGAACGTAGCGGAGAACTCCGGTGGGCCCCACTGCCTCAAATACGGAGTAACGAGCCGATATATCAAAGGGCTGAAGGTGGTCCTCCATGATGGCGAAACGGTTTGGCTCGGGGGTTTGGGCCGGGAGGCGCCCACCTTCGACCTGGTGGGCCTTTTCGTGGGCTCGGAGGGATGCTTCGGTCTGGCCACAGAAGTGGAGGTGGCTTTGGTCCCTCTCCCGGAGGCTACCCGAACCCTCCTGGCCATCTTCGAGTCGCTGGAGGATGCAGGCCGGGCTGTGACCGCCATCATCTCCCAGGGCCTGTTGCCAGCGGCCCTGGAGATCGTGGACCAGAATACCATCAAAGCGGTGGAGGCGAGCATCTTTGCCGCGGGATACCCTACAGATGCCAGCGCTGCCCTGGTGGTGGAGTTCGACGGGTTGGAGGCGGGCCTGGACCTGGATGCAGAATCAGCGGAGCGGTGCTGCTGGGAGGCCGGCGCTCGAGAGGTGAGGCGAGCCGGAAGCGGAGAGGAGCGGCTGGCTCTCTGGAAGGGAAGGAAAAAGGCTTTTGGAGCCATGGGGAGATTGGCCCCGGACCTGTTGGTTCAGGATGCTACGGTTCCGAGGACACGCCTTCCGGAGGTTCTGGCCCGGATCGGTGAGATCGCCGACCGCTATCAGATCCAAGTGGCGAACGTTTTCCATGCTGGAGATGGGAACCTCCATCCCAATATCGTCTTCGATCGGCGAGATCCGGAAGGGACTCGAAGGGTGGAGGAAGCCTCAAAGGAAATCATGGGGGTGTGTGTGGAGGCCGGAGGGACCATCACCGGAGAGCACGGTGTCGGGGCCGATAAACAAAAGTACATGCCGTTGGTTTTCACTCCAGATGAGATGGAGGTGTTGAGGGCTGTGAGATCCGTTTTCGACCCGGAAGGGCGGTGCAATCCCGGAAAGGTCGTTCCCGAGGCATGATGGGGTCCATTCGTGAAGAGCTGCGGCGCCTGGTGACACAGGAGGCCCTGTTGCCGGATGGCGAGCTTGCTCGCTGGCGGACGGGGTCGGATCGGGATAGGGTTCCGGCGGCGGTTCTGGCTCCCTCCACCGAGGAGGAGGTGGCCCAGGTCCTGAGTAGGGCCAGCCAGGAAGGGTGGAAAGTCCTCCCGGCGGGTCTTGGAAGCTGGTTGACAGGCGGCGGTCCCACCGACGTGACCTTGGTGCTGAGCACCAGGAGACTCAACCAAGTCCAGGTCTACGAACCAGCTGATCTGACGATTACGGCAGGAGCGGGCCTTTCCCTCACTACTCTCCGGGACACGACGGCCAATCAGAGACAATGGCTTCCCCTCGATCCTCCAGGGGCTCTAGAGGGTTCTCTGGGGGCCGTGGTGACGCTGGGGGTGGGTGGATCCATTCAGCACTTCTACGGCACACCTCGGGATCACGTCTTGGGCTTGACTCTGATCTCCGGCGACGGCCGGACTCTCAGGTGGGGAGGAAGGGTGGTGAAGAATGTGGCCGGATTCGATTTGACTCGACTGACGGTTGGAAGCTGGGGCGCTTTGGGTGTGGTGACCTCGGTGTCCACCCGGCTCTTTCCCATTCCGGAGATGGACCTGACCCTCCTGTTCCCGGGGCCTGATGTGAAAGAGCTTTTGCCTGCCGCGCGGGAAATGGCCCTCTCGACTCTTCCCCTGGCCGGGGTAGAGCTGGTAGACCCCTTGCCTTCGGGGCCTTGGGGCGGAAAGGGCTCCGAAGCCGTCCTGATTCTCCGGCTCCTGGGTGGCCGGGCGGAAGTGGCCGAAATGGAAGCCCGGGCCCAGGGGGAGCTTGCCGGAGCTTCCGGAGGCCCCCGCCGGCTCGAGGGAGATGACAGCCGTCGCTTCAATGGACGAATGAACAGTTGGGAAAAAGGGCGGGCTTTGGTGGCCAGGCTCGCTCTTCCGCCGGCCTCCCTGGGAAGCCTCATTGACGAAGGGAAAGAGCTGAGCCGACTGGCGTCGGGATTCGGTCTGCGGGCTGAGACCCACCTGGCCTCCCATGTGGGCGCTGGCATCCTCCGGGTGGCGGTCTCCGAGCTTCCGGTGGAGGAGAGTTCTTTGGTGGCGTGGGTTGCGAGCCTCCAGGGGCTCCGAAGCCGCTTGGAAGCCGCAGGGGGTGGGTTGACCCTCAGTTCCGGGCCGGACTTTCTCCTGAGGAAGGCCGGGCCTTGGGGGTCGGATGCGGCGACGGCTCAGCTCATGGCCGGTTTGAAGACCCAGTTCGATCCAGCCGGGATCCTGGCCCCAGGGCGTCTGGGCCTGAAATGAGGGGGACGCCCAGGGAGCCGGGGGGGAGCTGGGCAAAGGGGGCCGGGGAGCCCGAAGTGTTGAGGATCCTACGGCCTTCCGACGGCTCGTTGGTGGGGGAGTTGGCCGTGACCCCGGCTCACGACCTTCCCAACCGCGTGGCCAGGGCCCGCTCGGTTCAGGGGGGATGGGCCTCCCTTTCTCCCAAGGATCGGGAGAGGCGGCTCCGGGGCCTCTTGAAGGCCATGGAGGATCGTGCGAAGGAGATCGAGGACACCATCGTCGCCGAAACGGGGAAGCCCCCTGTTGAGGCTACTCTCGAGTTGCTGACGGTGGTGGATCACGTTCGCTTCCTCCTGAAGAAGGCTTCGCCTTTCTTTCGCCCGCGAAAGATCTCCACTGGTTGGATGATCTCGAAACGGGCCTCAGTCCACCGGGATCCCCTGGGGGTGGTGGGTGTGATCTCCCCATGGAACTATCCCTTCATTCTTTCCATGACGCCCACCTGCACCGCTCTCTTCGGCGGGAACGGCGTGGTTGTGAAACCTTCGGAATTCACCCCCTATTCAGGTCTCTTGGTGGAAGATCTGGTCAGGGACGCCGGGCTTCCGGAGGGCCTCGTGCAGGTGATCATCGGAGGCGGACGCACGGGGGAAGCCCTGGTCCGTGCCGGTGTGGACAAGGTTTTCTTTACCGGAGGACCTCGAACCGGTCGGGCGGTCCTGGCGGCAGCGGCAGAATCCCTGACTCCCGTTTGCCTGGAATTGGGTGGAAAGGACCCTGCCATCGTCCTGGAGGATGCCGATCTCAAGCGAGCAGCGGCGGGCATCCTCTGGGGTTCCTTCTTGAATGCCGGGCAGAGCTGCATCGCAGTAGAACGGGTCTACGTGGTGGAGGAGGTTTACGACGCTTTCCTGCGAGAAGTCCTGGTCCTGGTCAAAGGGCTGCGGGCTGGCTCTACCGCGGGGGTGGAGGTTGGCCCGATGACCACCCCGGCCCAGCAGCGGTGGGTGGAGGAGCAACTATCCGAGGCCATAGAGCTGGGAGCCACCGTGGTGGCGGGAGGCGAGCGAACCGACCCGGCCTCCAACGTTCTGCAGCCCACCATACTCACCGATGTAGACCCGCAAGCCAGCGTGCTCCGGGAGGAAACGTTCGGACCCGTTCTCCCCGTGGTCCGGGCGAAGGACGGAGAGGACGCCCTCAATATGGCCAACCAGACTCCCTATGGGTTGTCGGCAAGCGTTTGGACCGGGAATCGGAGTCGGGGGGTGGCTTTTGCCCAGCGCATCCGGGCGGGTGCCGTTTCCGTGAACGATGCTCTGGTGCACTTCGGCGTTCCTGCGCTGCCTTTCGGGGGGGTGGGGGAAAGTGGCTTCGGTCGGACACACGGAGTGGAAGGTCTGGAGGAGGTCACCCGTTCCCGAGGAGTGGTGGTGGACCGGCTCGGTCTCGAACGAGAACCCTGGTGGTTTCCCTACACGCGAGGCACGGAACGGCTCCTGAGGGGGACGCTCCTCCTCCGTTTGAAAGGTGGTTTGCCGGGGGTCTTTGCTGCGGTTTCCCATTGGATGAGGAGGGGGCGGCGATGATGGGCTGCGACCCGGAGAAACGGAGTGAGGCAACCAGGTCGACGCTCGAGGGAGGTAGGATGTGGCTTCCATGACCAACCTGCTGCTGGAGTTGAAGAAACAGGAGGAAAAGCTCTTCAATTGTGTGCAGTGTGGCTTTTGCCTCCCGGCGTGTCCTACCTACACCCGTCTAGGTGACGAGGCCGATTCCCCGCGAGGCCGTATCCACTTTATGCGGGCCTTGGTGGAGGGACGTATCGCTCCCGCTTCCAGCACCTTGAATCGTCACCTCGACCGCTGTCTGGGATGCAGGGCTTGCGAGTCGGTTTGTCCATCCGGGGTAGAGTACGGCCGTCTGTTGGAGGGTGCTCGGGAAGTGACCTTCGGTGCTCTGGAGCCGAACCTTCTGAGCAGACTCCTTGGCCGTGTGATGGCTACACCTTCTCTCCGGGGCCCGGTCATGGCGCTGGCCCGGGGGCTCCGAGCCACAGGATTCCCTCAGGTGGCGGCCCAGAGACTCCCGAAAGAGGGGCTGCTGGGCCAAGCCCGCTTGGGCTTTGGCATGATCGCCGCTACCGAGGCCCCCGAGGTATTGAGAAGGGAACCGGCCCTTGCGACAGGGCACGGTCTCCAGTTGTTCGGTGCTCCGGAACGTCGGGCGAACCCCGGGACGAAAGGCGGGTCCCCGAATGGCATCGGCGGTGGATCGAGGATCGGCGTTCTTGCCGGGTGCGTACAAGAGGGCCTTCTGGGCAGAGTGAATCGGGCTACCCAAAGGGTGCTGGAGGCAAATGGTTTCCGATTGGTGGAGGTGTCTGGGCAGGGGTGCTGCGGGGCTATCCATGCTCATACCGGTGACATGGCCGGCGCCCGGGAGCTTGCTCGGGCGAATATCCGGGCGTTCGGCTCCCTGGAGTTGGATTTCATTGCCGTGAATGCTGCCGGCTGCGGAGCCACCATGAAGGATTATCCCCACCTGCTGGCGGGGGATTCCGAGTATGCGGAGAGGGCAGAGACCTTGGCATTGAAGGTCCGGGACGTTTCGGAGCTTCTCGGCCAAGATGGGTTGAGGGTTGGGGGCAAGCTGCCCCTGAAGGTCACCTACGATGCCCCCTGCCACCTGCTGCATGCCCAGCGAATATCGAAGGAACCACTGGTTCTTATGGCTGCCGTTCCGGGACTGGATCTGGTCCCCTTGAAGGGGTCTGACGAGTGCTGTGGGGGTGCGGGGATCTACGGTATCACACACGCGGAGCTGGGTGGGCAGATCACGGAGGACAAAGTCCGGGCAATTCTTTCCACGGGGGCGGACGTAGTGGCCACAGGTAATCCGGGGTGCATGATGCAGATCGGAGCCGGGTTGCGAATGCAGGGGGCCCCCGTGGCCGTAGTGCACCCACTGGAGCTTCTGGACGAGAGCTATCGAAGAGGAGGGTTCTACGCATGACCGAGCTGGGCGAGAGGATCCTCGCGGCTGCCGCCGAAGAGAAGGAGGCCATGGTCTCCTTCATCATGGAGCTGGCTTCCATGGAGTCTCCGAGCGATGTGCCAGAAAGCCAGATTCCGGTGCAGGAGCGTCTCAGCGAAGCCCTCCGCGAATTGGGGTTCGCCGTAGAACGGAGGCCCGGCAAGAGTACCGGAGGACACCTGCTTGCCAGGCTCGAAGGCAGGGATCCCACCGGGCCTACTCAGCTCCTTCTGGGGCACTGTGATACGGTTTGGCAGCTGGGAACGCTGGATGTCATGCCCCTGGTGTTGGAGGAAAACCGGCTGCGGGGCCCTGGGGTTTTCGACATGAAAGGGGGCCTGGCTCAAATCGTCTTTTCTCTACGCATTCTGAAGAGGCTGAATCTAGAGCCTGAAGTGGCTCCGGTGGTCCTCGTCAATTCAGACGAGGAGATCGGAAGTCCTGAATCGGGGCCGGCCATCCGAAGGGTGGCTGAAGAAGCTGTGAGGGCTTTCATTCCGGAGCCCGGGATGGGGTTTGAGGGGAAGCTGAAGACATTGAGGAAGGGGTGGGGCCGGTTCGACCTCACGGTGACCGGGAAGGCTGCTCATGCAGGGCTGGATCCCACGGGGGGGGCCAGCGCGATCCTGGAACTGGCCCATTTGATCCCTCGCCTCCACGATATGACCGACCTGGGTCGGGGGCTGACGGTGAACGTGGGCGTTATCTCCGGGGGTACGCGGTCCAATGTCATCGCCGCTGAAGCCAGGGCCGAGGTGGACGTACGGGTCCTGTCCACGGACGACGGGAAAGAGGCGGAGGAGTGGATCCGAGCCCTCTCCACCACGGTTCCCGGGACTTTTCTGACTATCGACGGCGGATTTCACGTCCCGCCACTGGAGCCCACTCCCCGAAACCGGGCCCTCTGGGAGGCAGCCAGGGACGCTGGCAGGGATCTGGGAATGGAATTGGAGGAGGCGACTGCCGGGGGAGGTTCGGACGGAAACACTACCAGCCAACACACGGCTACGCTGGACGGGCTGGGCCCGGTGGGGGATGGGGCCCACGCACCCCACGAATTCCTCTTCGTGGACAAGCAGTTGGAGCGATTGGCCCTTCTCACTCGCCTGCTCCTGCTGGCCCCATGAGAAGCTCCCGGTGCGGCGGAGGATGCGGATCCGAAGGCGGTGACATGGCAGGCGGTGACATGGCGCGGAACGACTACCAGAGATGGCGGGACCTCACCATTCGCCCCTTCCAGACCCTGGAGGAGTACGAGGCCTGCGCCGATTTCCAGGAGGAGATCTGGGGGCGGGGATTCTCGGAGAAGGTTTCCGCGGCCATCCTGATGATTGCCAATCGGCTGGGCGGCCTGGCGGCGGGGGCCTTTGACGCGGGCGGAACTCTGCAGGGATTCGTCTTCGGCCTAACCGGTGTGGCTGATGGAGAGCTCGTGCACTGGTCCGATATGCTGGCGGTCCGGGATGCCGTCAGGGATCAAGGCCTCGGTACACACCTGAAGTGGTACCAACGGCGGGTGATGCTGGAGCGGGGGGTCGGCGAGATGCGCTGGACTTTCGATCCGCTTCAGAGCCGAAACGCCCACGTGAACTTCGCCAAGCTGGGCATCGTGAGCCGGGAGTACGTGGTGAACATGTACGGGATCACCGATTCACCCCTGCACCGGGGTATGGACACCGACAGGTTGGTTGCTACCTGGGAGCTGAATTCTGACAGGGTGGTGTCCAGGATCTCGGTGTCAGGTGGCGCCGGAGCCTTCAACGAGATCGAATGGGCGAGTGTTCCAAGGGTCCTTCCCGTGGCCTCAGACGGGATTCACTCCTCGCCAGGCTCTCCGGTCCTGGGTATCGACGAGCCCCGAGTCCTGGTGGGCGTGCCCCCGGCCGTCGACACCATCATCGATGCGGTCCCCGAGTTGGCCACCCGGTGGAGAGAGGCCACCCGGAAAGTGTTCACGGATTATCTCTCCCGCGGGTACCAGGTGACCGAGTTCTTCCGAACGGAGAGGGGGTCCTTTTACTTGCTGGAAGCTTTTTGCGCCGAGGCTTCCAAGGCGGGCTGTTCGGATGTAGGGGCCGCCGAAGGAGAGAACACTCCATGAGAATCCGGGAAGTGGAGTTGTTGGAGACCA
>JASFVN010000077.1:0-15534 GCA_050049805.1 Gemmatimonadota bacterium | reverse complement strand
ACCAAGCTCCGGCTTAAAGAAAAGTTCGAGATCAGCACCGGAGGCTGGGATGAGAGACGGGTCCTTCTCCTTCGTATGGAGAGCGAGAACGGGGAGTGCTGGTCCGAGTGCGTGGCGGCGGAACGGCCCAATTACTCCTATGAGACACCAGACACGGCCTGGCACATCTTGACGGACTTCGTCCTTCCGGCTGTGGTGGGTGTGGACTTCGCTGGCCCCGGGTCGATCCTCGATCCTGTGGCTTGGATACGTGGTCACCCCATGGCTCTGGCAACGGTGGAGATGGGGGCGTGGGGACTTGCGGCTACCGAGGAAGGTGTCTCTCTCGCTTCCCTCATGGGCGGGGGGAGGTCGGCGGTGCCGGTAGGCGTGAGCGTGGGTCTCAAAGGCACGGACCATGAGCTTCTGGCGGAGGTGGAAAAGCGTCTGGCCCAGGGCTACAGAAAGATCAAGCTGAAGATCAAACCGGGCCGGGACGTGGAGATGGTGAGAAAAGTCCGGGATGCCTTTCCGGATGCGCCATTGATGGTCGACGCCAATTCCTCGTACACGCTGGACGACACAGGCGTTCTGCAGGAGCTGGACGGCCTGGGCCTGATGATGATCGAGCAGCCCCTGGCCTACCACGACCTGAGGGAGCACGCTGTGCTCCAGGCCCGGCTGGAGACGCCCATCTGTCTGGACGAATCGATTCGTGGGGCCGGCGATGCCCGGTTGGCGCTGGAGCTGGGGAGTGGAAGGATCATCAACATCAAACCGGGACGAGTTGGGGGGGTTGCCTCCTCCCGAGAAATCCACGACCTCTGTGCCAAGGCGGGTGTGCCGGTCTGGTGCGGTGGAATGCTGGAAGCGGGGGTGGGTAGGGCCTACAACCTTGCCCTGGCTTCCCTCTCGAACTTTCTCCTTCCCGGTGATATCTCCGAGAGCCGGCGTTATTGGGTGGAAGACATCGTGGAACCGGAGTTCGTCATGTCGGAGGGCATGATGCCTGTACCCGCGGGGGCGGGCATCGGGGTGGTGGTTCAGCGGGACCGGATCGAGAGGGTTACCGCCCGCAGGTGGGTGAGCAGGTCGTAGGCGTGCCTGATTCCTCTATCCAAACGGGATCTCGGGGGAGCCGCCCCCGCCCCCGATTTCCACAGGGAACCTGGAGGAGTGGACGGTAAAACGCTTGGCCGGCAAGCCCAACATCCTAACCAGCACTCTCCGTACCCCCTTTGCCAGGGCTCCCTCCACTTCCTGATCTCCGGCAACGGCCGGTGCGAGTTGACCCTGGAGCCATCGTTGTAGTTCTTCAAGGTCGCTGAGTGAGAGTGTCTCCAACTCTACTGATGCGACGTAGTAGTACCGCCCCGACTCCCGGGGGCGAAGGGGGATCGCCAGGGTCCTCTGGAGGGAGGATTGAGCCTCCTCCAACGTGTTTACCTCCAACTCCGCCCCGGTTTGCTCTGACGTCTGGAGCCGGTATCGCCTGGTCAGGGGATCGAATATGATGCTGGCCCGCCACTCGTATTGCCCCTTCTGGTTGTCGAAGAAACCGTCCTTCCAGAGCTGGATCCCAAGTCGAATTCTGAGGGGAAGGCCCGTTTGAACGGCCTCCACCAGGGGGGGGTCGGAGAAGAGATTCCCGATCTCTACTACGGCTTCCCCAGTTTCAGGCACGATGACAAAGCGCAGGAGATCCGGCTCCTGGGCTTGCAGGAAGGGGGCCTGAAAGCCCAGGAGGGCAAGGGCAAGAAAGAGCGAGGCCGCAGTTCTCACGGGCTGACGGTCAGAACCTTCGGCTGAGTCGGATGTAGAAGTTCCCGTCCCTGTCTCCGTTCTCGTCTTCTGTGAGGGGATAGGCGAAGTACACACCCAGATCCCCGAAAAAGATGCCCACACCCACATCCATCAGGGTGTCGGTATCGTCGCCTTCGATACTCCAGGCTCTACCGGCGTTGAAGAAGGCGGCCCAGTTGGGAGAGAAATCGATGTCCGGGTACCAGGTCCAGTCATCATCCCAGGGGTCACCCTCGTCGTTCCACCCCGGGCTCCAGTCCATGAAGAGGTTGCCCCTGAACTCCGCCTGGAAGAGGGCGAACCGATCGCATCCGTAAGATGGGACTACCTGGCTTCGAACCGTGCCATCGTCGGTTTCGTGGTCGAAGACCCGCTTTGTAACCCGGGCTCCGCAGTCCTGGGCGAACATATGGTGGCCGGGGAGGGATCCGACGCCTCCCAGGGCGTGCTGGTACTGGGGCGGCAGAGGAACGCCGTTCAGGGCTCCTCCGGCAACGCCTCTAAGGTTCAAGGAAGACCCCGGGTTGATCCGGAGGTAGCCCCGGAGATCCAGGAATCCGGTGAGGAAATCGGTGTCGAAGTCCTGGGGGTCGATGGTTTCGGAGAGCCCTTCGGCAGAGGCAAGATGAGCTGGAATTGCCAGATCTCCACCGATTCCCCGCCTGATCACGGCTTTGGCAAGCCAACCGTCCGTGGGATCGTTGTAGTCGTTTCGGGTGTCGACCGTGATGTTCCCCTCGAGGAAGCGGACCGTTCCCTCGGCTACCAACGGCTGTTCTCGCCACGGGTCGTCGTTCTTGGTAATAGACCAGGGACTCGCCACCGGCATGAAGTCGTGATCCTCCTCGAAGTACTCGGCCCTGAAGCGTACCGGCGTATACGGGAAACGGAATTCCGTGAAGAGGCTCCACCCCTGACGCTCGTAATAATCCCGGTAGTCCTCGTGGAGGATGAAGGTGGTGAGAGAGGCTTCCAAATTGGTGATTCCCCAGTCCTCGATGGGATCCACCATGGAGAAAAACGTGCCACCGACGGAGAGGTTTCGTCTGCCCCCCAGATACTGTTGGGCTCTGAGGTCGTATCCGAAGTCGTCCTCGTTCAACTCGAAGCCCATATCCGTTCGCCATATGGCAAGGAGGTCCAGGCGCAGGGGGTTGGGTCCGGAGGTGCGGAAGGAGGGGCCGAACATGACCGGGAGTCCCTCGGTACGGTTGTAGTTCTGGCCCGACTTGACGGTGAAACGTGCGTCGCCCCAGGGGAAATTGGGCCCGAATCCCTCATCCTCGGATCGCCGGCCGGCCGACGAGATCTGGTCACCTCGCTGGATGTAACGGAGAGGCTCGTCGAAGACCCTGAGGTCCTCTCCAATTTCCCCGACATCCTCCCCCAATACCCGTCCACCCACCACCAGGACACTTCCCGTTACGACGGCCCCGGTTTCCAGAACGAGGTCCCCGTTGACGACCACCAGGTCTCCGTCCACCTCGCCAGCGATCGTGAACGGCCCGCCCAGGGCCGCCACGTCTCCCACTACCACCCTGGTGGTGGGAATCCGAGCCCTACCGGTGAAGTGGATTGTGGTGGGGTCGTTGAAGAAGTTGATCACGTCTTCTTCGACCCACCGAGGGAGATCTGTTTCTTCAATGGTCCGTTCTTGGCCGGATGCCCGGGATCCAAGGACCTGAAACAGCACTGCCAGGAAAACCAGCCCCTTCTTCATCGTTCTCTCCCTTGTAGGGGATCCGCCGTGTTCCGAGGGATTCCTTGGCAGGGGTCGTACCAACTAAATCTTGTCATCGTAAGCGTCAGTTCGACTTGCGTTTGCGTCTAGGTGACCTGCCCCGTGACGGGGGCATTGAGTGCGAAAAGAACACCACGGGATGTCGCAATATGACACGGAATCTGCGGTGTCAGGTGGCTCGGAGCCCCAATCGCCTCATGCGCCGGTACAGATTCGGGCGATCGGTCTGAAGGCGGCGTCCGGCCTCGGCCACGTTTCCGCCAGCCCCCCGCAGGGCTCCCTGGATCAGCGCGCGTTCATAGTCGTCCAACCGCTCTCTCAAAGGGCGGGGGTCACCCTCCAGGTAGCTGGGAGTTTCGAGTTGTTCGGGTCGGGTCACCGGGAGCAATTGGATCACCTCCTCTTCGCCGATGGCGCCCTCGGTACTCAGGATGGAAAGGCGTTCCAGAATGTTCATTAGCTCCCGGACGTTCCCGGGCCAAGCGTAGCGGTGTAAGGCCTCCATGGCGGCCTTGTTCAGGTTGGGTGTGGGGAGACCGTGTTTTCCTCTCAGGAGCTTCAGCGTATGGGCAACCAGGAGGGGAAGATCCTCCATTCTCTCCCTCAGCGGAGGAAGGTGGATGGGGACCACCTCCAGCCGAAAGAGAAGATCCTGGCGAAAGGCGCCCTGTTCCACCTGGGTTCGCAGGTCGTGATTGGTTGCGGCCAGGACCCGGACATCGACCTGAATGGCCTTTCCGCCTCCCACCCGCTCCACGATGCCGGTCTCGATGGCTCTGAGGAGTTTTGACTGGGCCTCTCCACCGAGATCACCTACTTCGTCCAGGAAAAGCGTGCCTTTGTTTGCCAGCTCGAAGCGACCCCTCCGGCGTTCCGTCGCACCGGTGAAAGCTCCGCGTTCGTGGCCGAACATCTCGCTCTCCACCAGATCTTTCGGTATGGCGGCGCTGTTGACGCGGACGAAGGGGCGCCCCCGTCGAGGGGATAGGGCGTGAATGGCGGTGGCCACCAGCTCCTTTCCAGTACCGCTCTCGCCGGTGATGAGGACCCGGGCTTCCGTGGGCGCCACTCGCTGAATCAGCTCCCGCACCCGGTTGATGGCCGGGGATCGGCCTACCAATTCTCCCTCGGGGCCCAGCTCTTCTCTGAGGATCTTCGACAGGTCCCGAGCACGGCTCACCTCGAGGGCGCCCTGGACGGTGAGAATTACGGCCTCGGGGGTAAGCGGTTTTTCGATGAAATGGAAGGCGCCCAAACGGGTGGCCTGAACGGCGTCTCCCAGCGTCGCCTTACCGCTCATCATCACGACCGGAACACCGGGTGCCAGGTCGCCGATTCGGGGTAGTGCTTCCAACCCCGACATACCAGGAAGCATCAGGTCCAGTAGGATGGTCTCGGGAGTTTCGCGCTCAATCTCCCGGACTCCCTCTTCGGCCGATTCAGCCTCCCTGACGCTATAGCCTTCCCCTTCCAGTAGGGCCCGCAGCATTCTCCGAAGATTGCCTTCGTCGTCGATTATCAGGATATCCATGTCGGGCTTCTCCTGAGGAGCCTCCCCGCGAGGAGTGTGAGGTTGGGCCCGGTTATTCCGGGGCCGAGGAGGAAACGCCGTGGGTCGGCAGCTCCACCAAGAACACCGCGCCACCCTCGGGGTTGTTTCGGCCCTCCACACGGCCGTGGTGGGCTCCGATGGTGAGTCTCACCATGGGCAGGCCCAGGCCAGTACCTCGGCTTTTTGTCGTGAACTCGGGTTCCCAGATCTTTTCCAGGTGGTCCGGGGAGATCCCGGTACCTGAATCCTGGATCTCCACGCTTACCGCATCACCCTCGAACCAGGCCGTGATCCGGACGCTCCCTTCTTTCCCGGAAGCCTCTAGGGCGTTCAACAGCAGGTTCCGGAAGGAACGGAGAAGGGCCTCGTAGTGGCCCGTCACAAATGGGAGCTCGTTCACAGCCTGCAGAGTGAGGCTGCCGCCGACCCCTTGGTGCTGCTCCACCAGAAGCTGAAGGAGTTCGATCATGTCCACCTCCGACGGCGGCCCTTCGGGCATCCTCCCGAATTGGGAGAAGGTTCTGGCCATGTCGTCCAGGCGACCGATTTCCTCCAGCAACACGTTTGCCGCCTCTTTGGCTCCAGGGTCGTCGGAGCTACTGAGCGTAGTGGCAGCCATTCGCATGGGGGCCAGTGGGTTTTTGAGCTCGTGGGCCACCCTTCGAGCCATATCGGTCCAACTCCGAAGCTTCGCTGCCTGGATGGCCTGCCGTCGCCCCTTCTCCAGATCGTCGGCCATGGTTCGGAGGGCATCGCGAAGAACGGCGAACTCCTGGACACCCCTCTGGTCGGTGGGGCCCGGGGCCGGCAGTGGCTTCCCCTGCCCGATCAACTCGGTCCAGCCGATGAGGTCGTTGATGGGGCGGGAAAACCCCCGGGAGAGTTGTCTGGCGACCCAGTACGAGAGTCCGCCGATGAGAAGGGCCAGGCCCAAGGCTACGAAAGGTACGAGGGTGAGGAGGCGATCAGCCACCAGCTCAAAAACCCGCGACTGGCGGACACTCTCGGAGAGGGCTTGCTGGTGGGCCCGGGCGGCGCCGATCATCGCGCTGTCGGTGACCTGGGCTTCTTCCACCGCCTCCAGCAGGGTTTGGCCGGACTCGGCAAGGGAGCCCCAGGGTCCTGCGCTTCCAGCGGTGGTTACGGCTCCACGGGCCAGGATGATGCCTATGAACAGAAGGAGCGCAGCAGGCGCCAGCCCGATGCCCATGAGGGCGACCAGGATCCTGCGCTGGAAGCTTTTGATCTTGAACATGGTAGAGAGAAAAAGTAGGGTGGCCCGGGAGAGGCCGTCAAAGGGCGGGGACCTTCCGGAGACAGTTGGGGCAGAACCTCCAGCGGGACGTCAGCTCCGTACCGCAGGCGCAGGTTCTGATGCGCCTGACCCCGCACCATGGGCAGCCCAGGCTGCCCATGGGGATCTCACCTCCGCAGCTGACACAGGGAACCGATACGCCGCTGTCACCCTGGATGACCCGGCCGACCTCGTGGGGGGAGGTTACACCCTCCGCCACCTTCCGAAGTGCATCTTCCTTCAAAGAAAGCATGCCTCCCTGGGCGGCGAGACGTCGAAGGACCGCCAGAGGTGCGCCGTCCACCACACTTTCCCTGAGTGCGTCAGTCATGACCAGGACCTGAAAGATCCCGGTGCGGCCCCGGTAGCCGTCGGGGCATTCGCCGCATCCGTCTCCCGCCCGGCCTCTGCAGCTCGGGCAAAGGCGCCGGACCAACCGCTGTGCCACCACGCCGGCCAACCCTCCAGCGAGGAGATAAGGTGGGACCCCCATGTTCAGCAGGCGGGTGATGGCCCCAGGCGCGTCTACGGTGTGGATGGTGGAGAGGACCAGGTGACCGGTCACGGCAGCCGCCATGGCGATCTCGGCGGTTTCCCGATCCCGGATCTCCCCGACCATGATGATGTCCGGGTCCTGCCTCAGTACGGAACGCAAGGCAGCCGGGAAGGTGAGTCCGGCCTTCGGGTTGACCTGGACCTGATTGGCCCCCGAAAGCCTGTATTCCACCGGGTCTTCCAGCGTAACCAGGTTATTGGCTTTCTTGTCCAACTCCCCCAGGGCGCCGAACAGTGTGCTGCTCTTCCCACTACCGGTGGGGCCGGCCGCGAGAATGACTCCCTGGCCCCCCTTCATAAGCCGCCGAAGGCGCTGGAGATCCTGGAATGTGAGTCCCAGGTGGTCCAGGCTTTTGGGGGCTTTATCCGGATCGAGGATTCTCGCCACGATCTTCTCCCCACCCTTCACCGGGAGGGAGGAAACCCGGAGGGTCAGCTGAGTCCTTCCCTTCCTGAGGACCAGACCCCCGTCCTGGGGTCGCCGCTTCACCGAGATGTCCATTCCCGCCATGATCTTTAGGCGTGAGATGACAGCGTCCAGGCTTCCCGAAGGAAGATCCAGGGCGTTCCGCAGGATTCCGTCCAGGCGGTATCGGACCCGGATCTCGCCCTCTTGGCCCTCGATGTGGATGTCGCTGGCTTCCTCCCTCGCCGCCCGAACCAGGATATGATTCACCAGCTTCACCACAGGGGCCGACCGGGCCGCCCGTTCCAGCTCCTTTGTTTCGTCTTTCACCTCTCCGGATCGCCATTTCTCTGGCAGTTGGTCCAGGAGACCCCGTAGCTCGCCTCCAAAGACCCGGCCGAGGGCTTCCAAAAGGGTGCCCTCGGACACCACCACGGGGTCGACCCTGCGGCCGGTCTGGAACTGGACGTCGTCCATGGCACCCAGATCGAGGGGATCCGCCATGGCGAGCCGGAGTGTCCGGGGCGAGGCATGAAGAGGAAGGACCTTTCCCCTGCGAGCCAGCTCCGGCTTCACCAGCTCCAGGGCGGTAGGGTGGGGGTTCAAGGGTGGGGACACATAGGGAAGGCCTAGCTGGACCGAGAGGCTCTTTGCCACGGCTTCCTCGTCGACCCACCCCCGGCGGACAAGAAGGGCCCCGAGGCGGAGGCCCTCGGCCGCCTGTTCCGAGAGGGCCTGGTCCAGCCGCTCCTCGGTTGTGGCTCCCGCTTCGACAAGGAGTCGTCCGATCCTCTTCGCTCTCGCTTTCACCCGGGAAGAGTGAAACGATTCGAGGGGCGGCTACATGGGCAGGAAGGTCAGGCTTGGTCCAGAGCCCCCAGGATAAGGTCGGGTACGTGGGTGATGCTGGAGGTGCCCCGGGCCAATTCCTCGGCATTGGGGCCGGCCACAATCCCCAGAACTGGGTTGTAGGTGTGGCCTATGGTGACATCTTCGATGTTGCCGTGGTCACTTGCCACGACGACGAGTGTTTCTGACGCGAGCTCGTTGAGAAGTCCCAAGAAAAACCGGTCCACTCTCTCCAGTGCCGCCACGGCCGGGTCCATCCTCCTCTCGTGTCCCGCCGTATCGGTGGCGTAGTGGGCGAAAAAGGTGAGATCCACTTCCTTCGTGATTCGGGCCAGGTTCCGTCCTGCATCCTCCGCGGTGATCTCTGGTATCTGGTGAAAGCCCAAACGGGTCCGCCAGGCCGAGTTGAGGATTTCGCTGGACAGGGCGGTACCCCCGGCCAGGTGGTCCTCGTGTCGGGTCAAGAGTCCGGCACCCTTGGCTGCCAGGGCTGGGCCCGCGGGTCTCTTCGACCAGGCCAGATAGTGATACTGGCTCGGGTAGGCGTTCGCGAACGCGCAAGAAGCGCCTCCATTCTGAGCCCTGGAGAGGACGTTCTCTTCCATCATGAGAGTCCTGAGGGGCACCGGGACCCACGGCCCGAAGTGGCGGCCGTAGAGGCGAGCGGCATTCCGGCCCGTTAGAAGAGCTGTCTGGCCCGTACCGCTTTGCGGAAGACCGTCCAGATCCATGAGGGGGTCCAATGACAGGACTACCGAGACCCGGTTCCCCTTATCAGCGTCACTCGTGGGGGTCGCTTGGGTGGGGTATGCCAGGGTCGGGACGTGTCCATTGAAGAGGGTGAGGAGGGTGGGGATTTCGGCGGAGAAGAACGGATTCACTTCGGGATCGGACCGTCCGATCCCGACCCCGTCCAGGAAGATGAAAAGGACTCGCAGTGCTTCGCTCTGCCTATTGGGCGGTACGAAGATCCATGGTGACGTTCACGGAAAGATGGCCGAGGTCGGCCCGCTCCCGCATGGCGTCCCTGATTCGGGGCTCCATCTTCTTGTATGCCGACATGACGCCGTCCCGAAGCTCGGTCCTCAGAATCTTCATGGCGTTGAAATCGGGGCGGCTGTTTCCCGTCTCCTTCTTCATCTCCGCCAGGTCCTCCGGGCGGATCTCGAAGGGTGACATGCCAACGTCGTCGGGTCGGCCGGAGTCGTGGTATTGAATCACGACACTGATGTCGCCCCGGGCGTGGTGGTGGTGAAGGTCGCCGATGCCACGGAATCGGGCGGCAAGCTTACCCAGTTCGCTGCCCTGGGCGGCGTGGCGATAGGATTGCTCCACGAGGCGAAAGATCCGCTTCATCCGTTCGGGGTTGGTGGCGTCGGACGGTGGCGGGGTCGTGTCCAGCTCCCGGCCCACGGCCTGTCTGTCGTCAGAGGGGCGTCCTGCGGTCTCTTCGTCCCTGGAGCGTTGCCGGTCGATGCTCTCGAGGATTCTGTCCGGATTGGTCCGGAGGCTCATGGGGTGTCTCCGTGGTGTTTTCTGCCGTACCAAGAAAAAAGGATAACCCCGGCCCCGGATGGAGGCCAAGGGCACCCCGGCACTTCAAGGGGCAGGGCACTGGAACCCCGGGGCGAAGAATTCGTACCTTTGTTCCGTAGCTTCAGAGTGTGCTCCCTGATCAGGAGCGCCAATATCACCTCGACAGCCATTCTGCCTGGTGGAAGCGGGCAGGTACCAATCAACGTGGAGGGAATCCATGAAATATGTAACTGCATCGGCCCTGCTCCTTTTCGCCACGGCGGCCTGTTCCGGGTCGGGTCCCGGCACCGTGAGCCCCCGGAATGTACTGGTGTACGAGGTGCCGGGAACGCCGACTTTGACGTACGTCTCCGAGGGGTCTCAGGACGTATTCGTAGACGCCGGAGCCATGGGGAGCATGGAGATCACGGGGTCCAGCGAGACGACCATTGCCATGACCTTCGAGCCGGCGGCGGAAGGCATGCAGGTCACGGTTGAGTTTCAGAAGCTCACCGCTTCTTTGAACAATCCCATGGCCGGTACCCAGACCGCGTCCGAGTCGGACATCGACGGCAACTTGGTGTTCACGATGGATGAGTTGGGGAACGCCACCCTGGTATCGGCTCCTACGGTTAGGGGCGCGGCCGAGCAGCTGGTACGGCCCGCCGGGATGGTCTACGAGTTCTTCCCCAAGCTTCCCGGGAGGGAGCTGAACCCAGGTGACACCTGGACCGACACAACGGCCTATGAGCTTCCGTCCGACGCCGGGACCATCGAAATGGAGTCCATCACGAATTACGCCTTCGTTGGCGACACGGTGGTGGATGGAGTCACCCTGATGAAGATCGACTTCGAGAGTGAAACCGAATCGGTAGCGTCGATACAACAGCAGGGGATGGACGTGATCCAGACCTCCACGGGCGACGTCACCGGGTTCTATCTCTTTGACGCGGCCCGGGGGGTCATGACGTTCGCTGAGACTTCCCTCGACATGGAGGGATCCACCGAGGTTCCAGCGGCTGGGATCCCGCCCATGCCCATGACCATCACCGGAACGGGGACCGTGAAACTGCAGGGAGGTTGATGCCTTTCTGCCGTGAGCCCGGCTCCGATCGGAGCCGGGCTTTTTGCGCCTGAGCATCAGGAGGAATCGTGGAAGAGTCCACCAGTGCACCACTGCCGTCGCTGCCTCAACGTGTGATTCAGGTCTTCTTTTCGCCGGGGGAGCTCTTTGCCGCCCTGCGAGATAAACCCGTATGGTTCGGCGCCCTGGCGGTGTGCGCCGTCATCATCTTTCTGTCAACGGTGTTTATCCCCACGGATGTGTGGATCGAATTCAGCCGGGCCCAGATGATCGAGAGCGGCCAGGAGGTTCCGGCAGGGTTCGAATCCGGCGGCGCCATAATTCGAATCATCTCGGTGGTGGTTGGGCCCATCGCTTTCTTCGTGATGGCTTTCATCATCTCGGGAGTCATCACCCTGGTCTTCTCTATCCTGCTGGGAGACGAAGGGCGCTACGTACAGTATCTGGCCGTAATGGCCCACGCTTCCATCATTTCCAGCCTGGGAGCCCTTCTCTTGCTACCGCTCAAACTTTCCCAGGCGGATCCCTCTCTGACCCTGAGCCTGGGGACCTTCGCCTTCTTTCTGGAGGAGGGGTATCTGTTCCGGGTTCTGAAGATGATCGACCTGTTCGGCCTTTGGGCCTTCGCGGTCATGGCGGTGGGGGTCACCAAAATCGATCCGAGGCGTGGCTTCGGATCGGCCCTGACCGTCTTCATGATCTTCGCTGTCGGTATGGCCCTCCTGTTCGGGCTCTTCGGAGGTTAGCACAGAAAGGGAGGAACCACTTCTTACGGTGGGTTGAAGCCCGGACCGGCTCTCCGGCCCGGGCTTTTGCCTTCCTGATCCGGACTTTCGGTTTCCCTGCCTGAACCCCCATTCTAGGGCCATGCTCCGGATCACCTGTCTCTTTTTGGCGGTGGGAGCCGCCTTCTTCCACCTCTTTTCGGCGGGGGTCGCTCCCTTTACCGCCCTGGTTCAGCGCCCCATTCATCTGGCCTTCATGGCCACTCTCGGCTTCCTGGGAGTGGGGGCTAGGGTGGTGGTGGAGGGTTCAAAAAAAGAGGAGGCGACCGAGGAAGGCCAGCGCTCCGTTTGGTGGATCGTTGTCGACGGCCTCCTGATCGCGGCCGTCTTGGTAAGCTCTCTCTACCTGGTATCGCAACACGAGGCACTTGTGAGAAGGGCGGGGAGCCCCACCGCCATGGACCTGGTCGGCGGGCTCATGGCTTTGGTCGTAGTGCTCGAGCTTGCCCGGAGGACCACGGGTTGGGGGTTGGTGGTGGTGGCCGTACTCGCCATTCTCTATGCGGTGACAGGACCTTTCCTTCCCGGATTCCTTGCCCACCGGGGATACGGGTTCACCCGTCTGATGGAGCACCTTTACCTGTCTACCGAGGGAATCTGGGGCGTTCCCTTGGGCGTGTCCGCGGATTTCGTCTACCTCTTTGTCCTTTTTGGGGCCCTCCTGGACATGGCGGGGGGAGGTGCTCTCCTCATCGGCCTGGCGGACCGGGCTACAGGCCGGACAAGGGGCGGTCCGGCCAAGACCGCGGCTCTGGCCAGCGCCCTCATGGGCTCCCTTTCCGGGAGTGCCGTGGCCAACGTGGTCACAACCGGTACCTTCACCATTCCCCTGATGCGGCGATCCGGGTTCAAGCCCTTCTTCGCCGGAGCCATCGAAGCCGCTGCCAGCACCGGAGGCCAACTCATGCCACCGGTCATGGGAGCCGGGGCCTTCATCCTTGCCACCTGGACCAACATCCCCTATCCCAGGGTGGCAGTGGCGGCCATCGTGCCGGCAGTCCTCTACTATGTGGCTCTGCTGATGGCCATTCACTTCCGGGCCGGCCGCATGGGATTGGAGGGGTCCCGCCTCCAAGCCCGGGAAGCCGTCCTGCCCCGCCTGCACCTCCTCCTTCCGCTGGGCTTCATCGTCCTCTTGCTGGCAATGGGGCGGTCTCCCATGCGGGCCGCGTTTTGGGGAGTAGTGACGGCCCTGGGGGTGTCGCTGTTCACACGGCAAACCCGGCCGAATCCTCGGAAATTGGAGAAGGCCCTGGTGGCCGCCGGCGGCGGGGCGGTTCAGGTTGCTGCAGCCTGCGCTGCGGCGGGTGTGGTGGTAGGCGTGGCGTCCCTGACGGGGATTGGTCTTCGGATGTCGGAGCTTATCATTACCCTTTCCCAGGGGAATCTCTTTTTGGCCCTCCTCCTGACCGCCATGGGATCCATCGTCCTGGGCATGGGGCTTCCTACCACGGCGGCCTACGTGGTATTGGCGGCCCTTGGGGCACCGGCACTGATCCAGTTGGACGTGCCTGTGCTGGCCGCTCACCTCTTCATCTTCTACTTCGGGTGTATCTCCAACGTCACACCGCCGGTGTCGTTGGCGGCCTACGCGGCGTCGGGCATCGCAGGATCTCCGCCCCTTCGGACGGCGTGGACGGCCATGGTCCTGGCGTTCGCCGGATTCCTCGTGCCTTTCATGTTCGTCTATGGCCCACCGCTCCTCCTGGTAGGATCGGCGGTGGAGATCGGGCTGGTGGTGGCCACAGGGCTGGCTGGCGTCACTGCCCTCGCCGCATCCACCATGGGCTACCTCCGGGGAGTGTTGGCGGCCTGGGAGAGGGTACTCTTGGGATTTGGCGCTGTGGCCCTCATTTTCCCTGATCTGGTGTCGGACGGGGCAGGGCTCTTGATCCTCCTGGTGGTTTTCCTTCGGTCGGGGGAGAAGGCCTCGAACCCCAGCGCCTGACCTGATTCGGGTCTCAGTTGGAGGAAAGGCTTGAAAATCACACGGTGGATCGGCGGTGCTCTGGTTTTGCCCTTGGCGGCTATGGTGGTGGGGTGCGGTGGCGGTGGCGGTTCTGGAAGGCAGGAGTTCCTCAGCCTCGGTACCGCCGGAACCGGGGGCATCTACTACCCCCTGGGCGGAGCCATTACCAGTCTAATGTCGGTGGAGGACACCCTTCGGCAATACACGGCCGAGGTCACGGGTGGATCGGTGGAGAACGTGAACCGATTGAGGGAGGGCCAGATCGACCTCGGCTTTGCCCTGGCGGTGAGCGTCTTCGAGGCCTTTCACGGCGGTGAGGATTACGGCGAGGCCTTCCATGACCTCAGAGTGGTGGCTCCTCTTTACGCAAACATGGTCCACGTCCTGGTTCCCCGGAACTCGACAGCGACCTCATTGGGTGATTTGGCAGGCGCGAGGATTTCGGTAGGAGCCGCGGGAAGCGGTACGGAGGAGGTCTCCCGTCAACTTCTTGGTGTATACGGTCTGACCTACGACGACGTGGAAGCCCGTTTCCTCACTTTCTCCGAGTCCTCGGCTTCTCTCAGGGACGAGGCCATCGACGCGGCCATCATCTCGGTGGGATATCCTGCGGCGGCAGTCCTCGAGGCTACCACGACCGGCGGGGCCCGCCTCCTCTCCTTCGAGGCGGATCGCATTGCTGCCCTGCAGCAGCTTTACCCCTACTATTCCCCGGGAACCATTCCCGTGGGCACCTATTCCGGCATGGAGGATGATGTGAGAACAGTGGCCATGATGAACTGGATCGTGGCCCCGGAGAGCCTCGACGACGAAGTGGTTCAACGCCTTCTGAACCTGCTGAGGGATAAGAAACCGGAACTGGAGCAGGTGCACGAGATGGCCACTCAGATCGACCTCTCGGTGCTGCCGGAGGCGCCCATTCCCCTGCATCCGGCAGCGGAAGAGTGGTTGGGGGGGGCAGAAAGATGAACGCCGGGCCCCTCCCTTGCCAACGGGACGCCTTTTCGATTCCTCCTGGCCTCCATTATCTGAACTGCGCCTATATGAGCCCTCTCCCGGTGGTCGTGGAGGAGGCGGGGCTGAGGGGCATGGCCAGGAAGAAGGACCCCAGCGGGCTCTCTCCCCGGGATTTCTTTGAAGAAAGCCAGGAGGTGAGACGGCTCTTCGCCGATCTGGTCAACATCCCCGATCCCAGTGCGGTGGCCATCATTCCATCCGTGTCCTACGGCGTGGGCGTTGCCGCTCGGAACACGCCATTGGCCAAGGGCCAGAACGTTGTCCTTCTGGAGGAGCAGTTTCCCGGGAACGTCTATGCGTGGCTTCGGCTGGCCAAGGAGGCCGGAGCCGAGGTCCGGATGGTGGGGCCCGGTGAGGGATACCGCTCCGGGTCGGGAGCGGGAGGCGGTAGGGGGCGGCGTTGGAACCAGCGAATCCTGGATGCCATCGACGGAGACACGGGGGCTGTAGCCCTGGCTCCGGTCCACTGGACCGACGGAACCCGCTTCGACCTGGAGGCCATCGGCGCGCGAGCCCGAGAGGTGGGGGCACCCCTCATCATCGACGGGACTCAGGCCGTGGGAGCTCTTCCCTTCGACGTGCAGGCCGTGAAACCGGACGCACTCATCGTGGCCTGCTACAAGTGGCTCCTGGGCCCGTACTCGATTGGTGTCGGGTATTTCGGCACCCGGTACGCGGAAGGGATTCCCCTGGAGGAGACCTGGATTGCTCGGGAAGGGAGTGAGGATTTCCGGGGGCTGGTGGACTACCAGGAAGCCTATCAACCTGGGGCGGTGCGCTACGATGTGGGTGAACGTAGCAACTTCATCCTGAATCCCATGGTGGTGGCGGCCCTCGAGCTGTTGGCTGAGTGGAGGCCAAAGCGGATCCAGGCCTATGCCAAGGGGCTGACTGAGGAATTGCTCGAGGAAGCCGAGGACCTTGGGTATGGGGTGGAAGAGGAGGCCTACCGGGTCGGTCATATCTTCGGCATCCGCACGCCGGA
>JASFVN010000507.1:0-3126 GCA_050049805.1 Gemmatimonadota bacterium | reverse complement strand
GGATCTGCCTCGCATGGAGGAGGTTTCCCTGGACTCTACCGTTCTTCTCTTCACCCTGGCCGTGTCTGTGGGGGCCGGTCTGTTCTTCGGGATCTTTCCTCTCTTGCGATCCGGTCGTGACCGATGGGCGGATTCCCTGAAGGAAGGTGGCAGAGGAGGGATGAAGGACCGCAGGAGTCATCGCGCCCAGAGCATGTTGGCGGTGAGCCAAATGTCGTTGGCTCTCGTGCTCTTGGTCGCCTCTGGACTCATGCTCCGCAGCTTTCAGTCCCTGCGGACCACCAACCCCGGCTTTGGGGACCCCGACGAGGTCCTGACTCTCAGGGTCTATATCCCGCCTCAGGAGGTACCCCTGGGCGCCGATGTAGCCGCGTCCATGGCGGCTATGGCCCGCCGCCTGGGGGAGATACCGGGTGTGGAGACCGTGGGTCTGGCTACCGGGATTCCCATGGATGGGTGGGGTAACGTGAATCCTTTTTATGTGCAGGGTCAGATCCTGGATTCGGATGGGCCGAGGCTTTCCCGGCGACACAAATGGATCGGACCGGATTATCTCAGCACGCTCCGGATCCCTCTCGTCATAGGCCGAACCGTCACCTGGGACGATATCCATGCCAGGGCCCCCGTGGCCCTCCTCTCCGAGAGTCTGGCTCGAGAGGTCTTTGGATCGCCGGAAGAGGCCCTGGGCCAGCTCATCGCTGCCCGCCCCGATCCACCCCAGTGGAAGGAAGTCATCGGCATCGTGGCCGACGTCCGGGACGATGGCATGAGCCAGCCGTCTCCGGCCCTGGTCTATTGGCCCCATGTGACGTTGGGTTTCTGGGAGGGGGACGCGGCGGATCAGGTCCAGGTCTGGCGGGGTGCGGGCTTTGCCGTTCGCAGCAGCAGGCTTGGAACTCCCGGGTTCGTCGAGGAGATTCAGGAGGCCATATGGGAGGTCAACCCCAACGTCCCGGTAGAGCAGATCCGGCCGTTGAGAGCCCACATGGCAGAGTCCATGGCCGAGACCTCCTTCACCATGATCCTCCTGGGCATTGCCGGTCTTGTAGCCCTCATTCTGGGGGTGGTGGGAGTGTACGGGGTCATTTCTTATGCCGTGAGTCAGCGGAGCAGGGAGTTGGGCATGCGCATGGCGCTAGGGGCACAACCAGGGGCCTTGAAGGGAATGGTGCTGAGGCAGGGGTTGGTTCTAGCGGGGTTGGGTATCGTCCTCGGCCTGACGCTGGCCGTGGGGCTTACTCGACTCATGACCGCCCTCCTGGTGGAGGTCGATCCCGTGGATCCAATCACCTATTCCCTGGTGGCCATGGGACTCCTTGCCGTGGCTCTTTCCGCCAGCTATCTACCCGCTCGCCGGGCGGCCAACGTCGATCCCATGACGGCGCTCAGGGTGGAATAGACTCCGCGGGTGGAGTATCCTCCACGAGAAACCCTCCCACCACGGCGAACGTAGAGGCTGCGATTCCCTCTGCCAAAGGAGTGGGGTATGCCCGGCCACGCCCACCGCGAATCCGACCCTGCCCCTGAGGAGCTTGGCGTACCAGGCCCGTCGGAGGAGAGACCCCCGAAAGGAAGCGAAGGCTGGGTCCTCCTGTTCGACCTGGCACGGGACCTTCGTTTCTCCGTCCGGGCCCTTCTCAGGCGACCCCTCTTCGCTGGAGTCGCCATCCTCACCCTGGCCGTGGGAATCGGGGCGACCACGGCCATGTTCAGCGTGGTCCGGAGTGTTCTGCTCTCTCCGCTTCCCTACCAAAACCCCCATGAGCTTGTTCTTCTCTGGGGCGAATTGCGGGCACGCGACGTGATGGACTGGCCCGCCTCCCCTCCGGAGTACGGGGACTACCAGGAGCTGGATTCCTTTCTGGAGGTGGCGTCCGTGGTACCCACTCAGGTGACTCTGACGGGCGGCGACCAACCTGAGCGGGTCCAGGTGGCCACGGTGAGCCACAACTTCTTCTCGGTGCTGGCTACCACACCTTTCCGGGGACGGCTCTTCTTGGAGGAAGACGCCAATCGTCTCATGGCTCCTCCCGATCCCCAGGCCGGACCGCCGGCTGCGGCCGTGATCTTGGGCCACGGCCTGTGGCAACGGAGGTTCGGAGGGGACGAAGGCATCGTGGGGCGGACCATCCAGATGGCGGGGCAGCCCGTAGATGTGGTGGGGGTGCTGGCCCCGGACTTCGGGTTGTTCTTCCCTCAAAGCACGCGCATTCCCCGGGACATCGATCTTTTCGTGGCCGTTCCCATTCCTGTCGCCCAGGCGCCACGAAGGAACGTCTCTCTCCGGCTCCTCGCTCGCTTGCAGCCGGGCGTGACTCCGGCGCAGGCACAGGCGGAAATGGACGCCCATTGGGCCCGTATGCGGGAGGAGATGCAGCTCTACGCCGACGTGGACTACCATGGCCACGTGAGGCCCCTCCTGGACGATTTGGTGGAGCCGGTTCGGCCCATGATCCTGGCCCTCTTCGGGGCCGTAGTCCTGGTGCTTCTCATCGCCTGCTCCAATGTGGCCAGTCTGCTGCTGGTTCGAGCCAGCGCCCGGACGCAGGAGATGTCCATTCGAGCCGCCCTTGGAGGAAGCCGTGGACGCCTCGCCCGCCAGATGTTGAGCGAATGCCTGGTGGTGGGTGGTCTGGCGGCAGTTGTGGGTGTGCTTCTGGCTCAGGGTGCCATCTCGGCCTTGTCCGCCATGAGGCCGGTAGACCTTCCTCGGATGGAGAACATCGGGATCGATGGAACGGTCCTGGGGTTCACCGTCCTCGCCTCGCTGTTGGCCGTAGTCCTTTTCGGCTTGATTCCCGCTCTTCATGGTTCCAGGGCCGATCTGGCTGGGGCCCTCCAAACACGAGCTGGCTCTGGAGGAGCCGGTGTCCAAAAGCGGCTGCGGAGCGGGCTCGTGGTGGCCGAAGTGGCTTTATCGACGGTCCTTCTCATTGGGGCCGGCCTCATGCTGCGGAGCTCTTTTGCCTTGGCCCGGGTGGACCCGGGGTACAACCCGGAAAACGTGCTCACCTTTCAGGCTGCCGTGCCACCGGGCAGGTTCGTCACGGCCGATGCCCGCATGTCCTTGGCGGCTCAACTACGTGAGAGTTTGGCTGCGCTCCCTGGAGTCCTGAGCGTGGGTGC
>JASFVN010000151.1:0-9903 GCA_050049805.1 Gemmatimonadota bacterium | reverse complement strand
GGTTACTCCACCCCGAACACCTCCCTGAATGGCCCGATCGTCCGTTGGTCGGGCCAGGTGTCCACGATGGCGAAGACGATCTTCTTGTACCTCCCCGGGACATCCTCTTCGATGGATGCCTTGAACAGCTCAGCCATCATTCGGGGATCGTTTTCAAAGGCGCCGCATCCCCAGGCTCCCAGGACGATGGCATCGTGCCCGTGAAGCAGGGCGACCAGGAGCACCTTCCGAATCCGGGCCCGCATGGCCGCCTCGATCTCGTGATGGCGATCCGGGGGAAGGCTGTACGCGTTGACGGCCGGTGAGGTGATCACTCCCAGGGGGTAGGGCTCCTCCAGGAGGGAACCCGAATCGTCCCGGAAGATGGGCACACCCGGTGAATAGATGACGTAGTCGGTGTGGAGGGGGTCTCCCTGTTCCCGGTGGAAGTCGTACATGGGATTTCCCTCGAGACATGCGAACAGCCCCGAAGAACGAGCCAGGTACTCCTCCTGGGCCCGGGCTCCAAGAAGAAATCCGCCGCCCGGGTGTGTGGCCGAGGCGAAGTTCAACACGGCGGGGTGATGACCGTCTTCCAGAAGTCGCTTCCCGGCGGAGAGGGTGGTTTCGTTCTTCACCTCGATGACGGTATCGGCAGGGCCCTGGTCCCGCTCAGACGCGGTGTGCCGCTCGGGCATGGGCAGTATTGGCGGATAGGTTTCCGTGCCGGCTGTGGCGGCTTCCAGGAGGGGGGCGATTTCGACAGTGCGTCCGGACGCCGACTGGTACTGACCGTCCTCCATGATCCAGGTGGCTTCCACTCCGAGATCTATGGCCACATACCGAGGGATCTGCCAGTTGAAGGCTTCCTTCGGTTCTTCGGAGTCCTTCGCTGGTTGGTGGGTCACCGTTTCGATTCTCCCTTGAGTCGACTATCCCGACAAGCCCTCATGGCCCCGCCACAACGCCATGGCCAACCCCTCGATCACTTCCCGCATCGCCAGCTTCTCCAGCCACCGCTCGGGGATCCCCTCCATGCCGTAGAAGGCCCCGGCGATCTGGCCCGTCACGGCCGCCGTGGTGTCGGCGTCGTCTCCGAGATTCGCAGCCGCCAGGACGGCCTGTTCGAAGGTGGTCGTCCGCTGAAAACACCAGAGGGCGGCCTCCAGGCTCTCCACTACATACCCGGTGCCACGGATCTCCGCCTCCGGCTTCCCTGCGTAGGAGCCTTCGGCGATGGACTGGATCTTCGGCACGAGGGGACCTCCGGGAATGGACACAGGCGGAGCCAGGATCTCCTCCTTGGTTTTCCCCGCGAGGGCTCGATGGAGGTGGAGGCCGAAGAGCCGGCAGGCATCCAGGCATTCCTCCGTGCCGTGGGTCGTCCGGGAGCTCTCCGCCGTACGGAGCACCGCTACCTTCTCGTCGCCGAAGAAGAACATGGGCACCGGTGCCAGCCGCATGATGGACCCATTGCCTGCCGAGTAGGGATGGGTGCTTCCGCTGTAGGGGTCTCCCGTTCCCATGAAGTTGGCAAGGGCGGAGCTCACGGTGTTCCCTATGTCGAAACACCGGCCGGTGCTGCTAAGGTGACCCTCCGCCCACCACAGTAGGTACCGCTGCATCTGATCCCGGGGATCGAAGCCTCCCGCCTCCAGCAGGCTCTCGGCGAGGCAAAGAGCCATGGATGTGTCGTCAGTCCACTGGCCTGCCTGGAGGCGAAAGGGTCCCCCGCCCACCATGTCCGTCAACGGTTCAAAGCGTCCTCTGGGACGGAACTCCACGGTGGTGCCGACGGCGTCGCCGGCAGCCAGCCCCAGGAGACATCCGAGGAATCGGTCTCTGGTTCTCATGAAGGCTCCGCACCCACACCACCTCTCGGACCTGGGCCGATCCTGGAAACTCGTCCGAAAGGGCATGCACGAGATGATAGGATAGGTTCTCGCCGAAGAGTAATCTCACGGGGAAGTTGCGTCGAAGAGCTTGCGTTCCCGGGCGGCAACGAAAGCAAGCACAGCCCGGCGATCCTCAGGCTTGAGGTCCGGGAAGTCGGTTAGGATCTCGGACTCGCTCATGCCGGGAAGTGGGCATTGCCCTGCTCAGAGGGGCCGGATCCGGCGGTCCCTAAGCGACCTGGGCCACCTCGGTGCCCTTCTCATGTAAGAATTCGGGAGCCAGGTTCGGCACCGTTGGGCCATTCAATGGTCTGGGTTTTCGGGTTGACCTTCACCTGGCTGAAGACCGCGGGATCCCGCAAGGGCTCGAATACCTCACCCTCGAGCTCGTCGGCCAGGTCCACATCTCGAATCGATCCGTCCGAGAACTCGATCCGGAGCGTGAAGTCCTGCCGGTGCGACACGGCTAGTACGTGCAGAAACATTGGACATTCTCAGGGGAGTGGGTCAATGGGCTCGAGCGGCTCATGATTCCGGGCCCTTTCCCAGTTCCTATTCAACTCTTCCCCATGAAGTTCCATCCACTCAACCAAGAGACGCAAGGCTCGCGGGGCTTATGACGGGCAAGTGATCCTTTCCGTTTGGAATCTTAGCCTTCACCAGAGGTCTGAAGGGATAGTCGGTTCCTTGGGCGGGCATCTCCATGGCAGTACGGGTCCGCCCCCTGTCACACCCTGCCGCTATCCTCAGATGACCCAATACCTCACTTTCCCCGCCCCGCTGTGCCCCCTAAGCTGAAAGCGATATGACCATTCGCGTTCTCGCCGCCGTCCTCTCGTTCGCCTTAGCCCCGGCCCATGACTGACTCCCACACCATCCCGGGCCCCCTCCTCGAGAAAGCCCGCCGTTGGGAAGAAGCGTGGGGCCTTCCGGGCCTCATGGACTCGGTCAGGGTGGAGTTCAGCACCCGGATGCGGGTGTCTCTGGGGATTTGCCGTCCGGCCCAGGGGCGGATCCGCCTGGCGTCCTGTCTCCGAAACGGCAACGCCCATCTCCTGGAAGAGATTCTCTGCCACGAGCTGGCCCACGTGGCCGTCCACCGGCACCACGGCCGGAGGGCCAAACCCCACGGACCGGAGTGGAAGAGCCTGCTGGTGAGGGCGGGGCACGAGCCCAGGGTCCAGGTCATGGAAAACGATCCCAGGCTTCCCGCCTCGTTTCCCAAGCCCCGACCTCGCTGGGAGCACCGGTGCCCCGTCTGTCAGACCTGGCGTGTGGCCGGCCGTCCGGTGCGGCAGTGGCGGTGTGCCAGGTGCTTTGACGCGGGGCTGTCCGGAGCGTTGACCATCACCCGCCTCAACCCGCCGGGGACGGGAGCTGAATGAGCCGACTGAGCCAACTGATCATCGGAGTCGATTGCGCTACCAAGCCGAGCAGGACGGGTCTCGCCCGGGCAGAGCATGGGCGGGGTCGATGGAAGGCCACGGACTTGATGGTCTGCGATGGCGACCAGCATCCGGTGGAGATTGTGGTGGGTTGGCTTCAGGATGCAGACTCTGCCCTCCTCGCCCTGGATGCGCCCCTCGGTTGGCCTGCGGCCACGGCCGAACCCATTCCCCTGGCCTGGGATATCCCGCTGCGCGAAAGGGTCGAGGCGATCGAGGTCTATCCAGCTGCCACCATGCTTGTTCGGGGCGGATCGCTCCGAGGATACAAAAAGCCCGGGGCCGAGTCGGCTCGTACCGCACTCCTCGATACGCTGGCGCCAGCGTGCGACTTCCAGGGGGTCATGGAAGCCGCAGTCAGAAACCACGACTGCCTGGATGCCCTGGCCTGTGTGGTGGCCGGCATCGATTTCCTCGAGGGTAACGCTGTGGGGCCCAGGGACCTGGATATCCCTCGACGAGAGGGATGGATCTGGTTCCGGGAGCCGGGCCATGGCTAAGCCCTTGGAAGGTGTGGGTCCCCAGGATCACTCACTGGGGAAGAACCATCTCCGCCACCGTAAGTCCGAGGGCTTCGGAATACCTTCGGAGCGTATCGGATCGAGGGCGGTGGCGACCGTTTTCCAACTCTAAGACGAGGGCCTGGCCCGGCTCCGAGGGCGTCCGCCTTTCCTTCCATTCTTCCGGGCGGCTCTCGCTTTCGCCTCGCTACGGGTCTGGCCCATGATGCGGGGAGCCCACTCCCGCAGGTTCAAGGCTCCCATGATGAGACCCTTCAGTGAGACGTCCACATCGAGGCCGTCCCAATGCAGCCCATCGCCGCTCGGGGAGATACGGAGCTGCGAGAGCTCCTGCGCGGTAGCACCCTGAAGGCCTTCAACGGCCCGCGGGGGGAAGCCAAAAGCAAAGCCACCGCGGAGGATCACGAGGACGAGATCTTGCTTCGGGTCGTAGGTAGCGCTTTCGGCACGAGGTTCAACCCGGTCCGCTTCCTGGGCCCTCAGGATCGCGGCCTGGTTCAGGTCCTCTAACCCCACTTCGCTGGGTTCAGCCGTCCTGGCCATGGAGCCGTCTCCACTCCTCGAGGAATCGCTGCTGGTGGCGAGTACACGTAGACCCTGAAGCCGCCTTCATCCAGCAACTTCACCACGATTGGAATTTAAAACCCAACGTTAGGTTATTCAAGGAAGTGCCCGGGGAGGAAACCATGGTGAAGGATCCTACCCGCCCGGGTTGGGCATCTCCATGGCGCTGGGAGTTCGGGAGTTCCCTGGGGATCAGGCTCCGTCCGGTTTGCTGAGCATGAGGAAGGCAGCTACCGGATCTACCCAGAAGGACTGGAGGACGGCCCTCCGGTCCCGCAGAAGGGTGAGGATATCGGCGGTGGAACAGTTTCCCAGGCGGATCCAGACGACTTTTGGAGGGGCACCAAAGAGGAAGCTCATCTGGCGGAAGTCGGAGTCCTTCGACACCACGGTGTAGCCGTCAGTTCGGGCGCGTTCCCAGACTGCCTGATCGGTGGCGGATTGTAGACCCAGATCCCGGACGTGAGCGGATCCAGGGTAGTCGTGAGACAGAGCCTGGACCAGATCCGGAGACAGGTTCTCGTCAAGGAGGAGCTTCACGGGGTGGAAGCGCTGGAAAGCTTCCGTTCGCGATCAGCTGCGAAGGCAAGGACGGCAGAGATGTCCTCTGCCTCCAGATCAGGGAAGTCAGCCAGAATCTGTTCCGGGGTCATTCCTGCAGCGAGGTAATCAAGGACGTCATAGACGGTGATCCTTAGGCCTCGAATGCAAGGCTTCCCGCCACGTTTCCCGGGCTCGATCGTGATACGTTCCCTGTAGTCCATAGGGAACGATACCCCCCAGAGAGGGACAGGGTCAATCGAATTGTCGGGCATCGTGGTCATCTCGTGATCGAAGTGGTCGATTCAGTTGCTTCCTGTAACCCTGAATGCGGCTCACGGGCATCTCCATGTCTCGATGCGCCAGCGCCCCCAGGAGTAGCCCTGACCCCCAGCGCAACCTCAGTCCGACCCCCAAGACCTCACTTTCCCCGCGCTGCCGCCCGCCCATAGGTTGGGAGCGATATGACCATTCGCGTTCTTGCCTCCGTAATTCAGAGAAACCAACGGCTGTTGGTGTGCCGGCGCCCCCGGCACAAGCGGCATGGGGGTCTCTGGGAGTTCCCTGGAGGGAAGGTGAAAGATGGGGAGAGCGACCTGGAGGCGGCCCGGCGGGAGTTAAAGGAGGAGTTGGGTATTCACGTCCGAGAAGTCGGACCCATAGAGTTCTCGGTTCGGGACACGGGATCGGACTTCGTCATAGAGTTCCTGCCGGTGATCATCGAGGGGGACCCCACCTGCCTGGAGCATGAAGCCCTGACATGGGAAGAAGAGTCGGCACTTCCTTCTTATGCCTTGGCACCCAGTGACCGTCGGTACGTTGAGGCACGGTTGGAGAAGCGCCAGCTCGCCAACGATAGCACAGCTGCCAAGAGGGGTCTGCACCCTCTGGCATAGGAGCCAGAATCCGTGTTTGAACGACACCACGATGCCCGGGTGAGGCAGGCTGCCTTCGAGTGGGTGCAATCCGTCGTGGCCATCCACGGTGACGTCCTTCCTCGGGACGTCCTGGCGAGAGGCTTCACCCTCGACGGTAGGCGTGTTCCGCTCCTCGGTCCCCAGGGGATCTTCAAACCGGCGGTCATGGACGTGCCGCTTTCCATCACCACGGCGCCGAAAGGGCCTTACAAAGATGGCTTCGGTCCTGATGGGCTCCTGAGGTACAAGTACCGGGGTGAGGATCCGAACCACCGAGACAACCGGGGACTCCGCTATGCCATGGAACTGCAGCTTCCCCTCGTCTACTTCCACGGTTTGGTTCCCGGGAGATACCTGGCCACCTGGCCGGTATTCCTGGTGCAGGACCGGCCGGAGCTCCTGGAATTCTCGGTAGCCGTGGATGATGCGGTCTACACGGGCCTGACCGAGGAGGCCACCTGGAAGGGGAAGGAAGCCACCGAGATTCGGCGGGGTTACGTGACGACGGTGGCGCGCCGCCGGATCCATCAACAAGCCTTTCGGGAACGAGTCCTGAGGGCCTACCGGCACCAGTGCGCCCTCTGCCGGCTGCGCCACGATCAACTCCTGGATGCCGCTCATATCGTTCCCGACGCGGACCCCGAGGGGGAGCCGGTGGTGAGCAACGGCTTGGCTCTTTGCCACCTGCATCACCGGGCCTTCGATCGATTCTTCCTAGGGGTTCGCCCGGACTACGTCATCGAGGTCCGGCCGGACATTCTGGCGGAATCGGATGGCCCCACGCTCCGGCATGCCATCCAGGGACTCCACGGGAAGGCCATCGGGCTACCGAAGCGGAAGGAGAATCACCCCTCCGTTCTTCTGCTGGGTCTATACGACAGCACCAGTCGACAATCCTTGCTCGTTCCTTAACCGCATCGTCATTATGCTCTTCGGTGGCTGACGGGGCTTGAGTGGGCATGTTCATCCCAAAGGACCTTCGCCAATGGAGCATGAGGAACGCCTGAGGGCTGCACTCGCCGATCGCTACCGCATCGAATCCGAGATCGGCAGCGGCGGAATGGCCACGGTTTACCTGGCTCAGGATCTCAAGCATGACCGTCAGGTAGCCCTGAAGGTTCTGAAACCGGAGCTGGCGGCGGTCCTAGGCGGCGAGCGGTTCCTCTCGGAGATTCAGACCACCGCCCACCTCCAACATCCCAATATCCTCCCTCTCTTCGACTCTGGCGAGGCCGACGGTCAGCTCTTTTATGTGATGCCTTACGTCGAGGGAGAATCCCTCCGGGAACGCCTGAATCGAGAGAAGCAACTCCCCGTGGACGAGGCGGTTCGCATCGGCACCGAGGTGGCCGAGGCCCTCCAGGCTGCCCACGACGACGGCGTAATTCACCGCGACATCAAACCGGCCAACATCCTGCTTCGAAAGGGTAAGCCCCTTGTCGCCGATTTTGGGATCGCATTGGCAGTGAGTGCAGCTGGCGGCGGCCGCCTGACGGAGACGGGGCTGAGTCTTGGAACGCCTTACTACATGAGCCCGGAACAGGCGTCTGCCGACCGGGATCCGGATGTCCGGAGCGACGTGTACAGTCTGGGGTGCGTACTCTACGAGACGCTAACCGGGGAGCCACCCTTCACGGGGAGCACTGCCCAAGCCGTTCTGGCCAAGATCCTCATCGGAGACGCTGCCCGTCCCACTGAGCGCCGCCGTTCCATCCCAGCCAACGTGGAGGGGGCGGTCCTCAAGGCCATCGAGAAGTTTCCGGCGGACAGGTTCTCTTCGGCGACGGAGTTCGCAGAGGCCTTGGAAGATCCCGCCTTTCGGCACGGGGTGGCGGCAGCCCCAACGATGATGGGTGGCAGGTCCTGGCCGTGGAAGGTGGCTACAGTGGGCTTCGCTGTCCTGGCCGGGACCCTGGGCGTCTGGGGCGTCCTCCAGGGCCCCGGCGAGGACCGAGGTGTAAGCCAACAACGCGTTGTCCTCTTCGACTGGGAAGCACTGGACTCGGCGAGTGCCGTTTCGGGGAGCGTGCGCTACGGCGTTGGCCTTGCACCCGACGGAAGAGCGGTCGCGCTTCGGGATTTGGCGACAGACCAGATCCTCCTCAAGGAAGAGCATAACCTTGATCCCGTTCCAGTGGGGGGGACGAATGGCGGATTCGGGCCGGTCTTCTCACCGGACGGGGAATGGATCGCCTTCTTTTCATCCCATGACAAATCACTCCGGAAGGTGCCCCGCACGGGAGGCTCCCCCGTCCGCTTGGCCGACGGCATCGCTGTTCGGGAGCAACAGATCGCCTGGACGGAGGACGGGCGCATCCTCTTCACCGCGTTAGGGTGGCACCTGGACGCCGTCAGCCAAGACGGCGGCCCCGTGGAACGCCTCGTGGACATCACTGGGACGGGACGTTTCGTCACCGGCGTCACGGCTTTGCCTGGGTCTGTTGGAGCGCTGCTGTCTACATGTGATAATGCCTGTCCAAACCCCGAGGTCCGGGTCCTGGATTTCGAGACAAATGAGATGCGGCCTCTCATTCCAGGCGCCACGGGCGCGTGGTATCTGCGCTCCGGCCACCTCCTCTTTGTGAGGAGCGAGGGCACGGTCTTTGTCGCACCCTTCGACCTTGACGGGCTTGAGATTTCCGGTCAGGAAGTTCCTGTCCTCGGCACTGCAGCCACCACTCCACGCCGGGCGGATCTGGCCGCAACGTGGGGAGGAACCGTGGTTTACCTCCCGGGAAGCGGAAACCCCTTGAGCGGCGATGTGGAGCCCGTATGGGTGGAATTCGACGGCACGGCGACGCCGGTGGAGGGAGGGTGGACGGGATTCATCCGCGATCCCGCCCTCTCTCCGAACGGGCGGTATCTCGCGTTTACGCTGGGTGGCGGTGCAGACGGGGAAATCGCCGTCAAAGAACTTCCTGACGGGCCCATCACGCGTCTGACCACCGACACTCTCCTTAACCGCAGGCCCGTGTGGGCCCTGGACGAAGAGTCGGTAGCCTTTGAGGCATGGGTCCCCACGGATTCCGGTGCCGATGACTTGTTTTTGGTGCGCCGAGCCGACGCCAGCACCCCGGCGGAGGTTTTCCTGGACGAGGAGTGGGAGGTCCTTCAGGTCGCGCTTTCTCCCGACGGCCGTTGGATGGTCTATCGGACCGGGGATGTCAACTCGGCCGCAGCCGATCTCTTCGTCATTGACCGGGAAGCCGATTCCGTTGGTCGGCCTCTGCTGACAGGGGACTTCAACGAACAGGCCGTCGCCTTCTCCCCCGACGGCGAATGGGTCGCATATCTCTCCAACGAGTCGGGCGCGGAACAGGTGGTCGTCCGACCCTTCCCCGACGTGGAAGCTGCTCAACACAGGGTATCGGTGGAACCCGCTGGCACTCCCCTTTGGGCCCCGGACGGGAGCGCAGTGTATTTCCGCGAGCAGAATAGCGGCTGGATGATTGAGGCCACCCTGGCCTATGAGCCGGATTTCCGGGTCGTAGAGCGGCGCAGGCTCTTCTCCATGGTTGGGTTCATGTCGGGCACCACACACCGACAGTTCGACATCAGCCCTGACGGATCCCGGTTCCTCCTCCTGAGACAGTTGACCAGCGAGCGTTGGGGAGGGGAGCAGGCCAACGAGAGATTCCACGTTCTGGTGCGGAACCTCGTTGAAGCGATCCAGTTGAGGTAGAGCCGAAGGAAGTAGAGGGGGTTGACGCCCCCCTGCAGTGTTTTCGCCGGACGTGAGATTCCTCCTTTGGACAAGGCCCGCCCGTCGCTTGCGGTCCCTGGTAAACCTTGCCCCCGATATAGCCGCAACACATCCTACCTCCGGTGGCTGACGGGGCTTGAGTGGGCATGTTCATCCCAGAGGACCTTCCCCAATGGAGCATGAGGAACGCCTGAAGGCTGCACTCGCTGACCGCTACCGCATCGAGTCGGAGATCGGGTCAGGCGGCATGGCCACCGTCTACCTGGCCCAGGACCTGAAGCACGACCGGAAGGTGGCGGTGAAGGTTCTCCGGCCCGAGCTGGCCGCCGTCCTGGGGGC
>JASFVN010000506.1:0-3130 GCA_050049805.1 Gemmatimonadota bacterium | reverse complement strand
CGGAATCGAGAAGGGGCAGGATGTGAGGGTGGTTGAGGCCCGCCGTGATTTTGATCTCTCTGAGAAACCGTTCGGAGCCCAGGGCCGCGGCCAGCTCGGGCTGGAAGACCTTCACCGCCACGTCTCTCTCGTGTCTGAGGTCCTTGGCCAGGTAAACCGTGGCCATACCTCCCCTGCCAATCTCCCGATCGATGGGGTAGCGGTCAGCGAGGGCGGCTTTGAGGCGTTCCCCGTGCTCCATGTCGGATGATCCGGTAAGAGTCGACTGCCCAGTCCAGCCAGCCCAGCCAGCCCAGCCAGCCCAGCCAGCCCAGCCAGCCCAGCCAGCCCAGCCAGCCCAGCCAGCCCAGCCACCAAGGAGAATCATGGGTTTTGGGTAAGGTGGGGGCAAGGACCGGAGAGGGTTCCGCTCGGGTCGGCTCGGTCGGACTGGCGCCAAGAGGTAGGGGTCGGATGGGTAGAGGAATAGGAAATGGTCCCTGAAGCCTTTACCGAGTCTGGGAAAACTCGGTCGAAATTTTGGGGAGGGCCGAGTGGGGGTCGGTTTGTAGGAAAGAGAACGGAGATATCCCGACAAAAGAGCGCCCCCCGGATCCTCTCCGAGGGGCCTGAATCAAGAATGCCGGAGGAGGGACTCGAACCCCCGACACGCGGATTATGATTCCGCTGCTCTAACCAGCTGAGCTACTCCGGCTTAGACATCAAAGGTCATGAGGCCCCGAAGGGGTGTCAAGTGGCCTGCCGCCCTTCCGCAGCCTCCGTTCCGAGGCCCGCCATTTCCGCTCCTTGAGCCCCGACCAAACGACCCACCACCTAGGCCCTCCCCTGCCCCTTTCATCCCAATTTCCTTGCGCTTGGTGGGGGTTGATCCCCAAGGTGAAGGTGTCGAACAAACCGAAAGCTGAAGGATGGATCGGGCCAGGCCGTAATGCGGAGAGAGATCTCGGCATGTAAGAGGCCGATACGCGACCGGACCACCGTTCTCTCCAAGGAGACAACCATGGACCCTGCCACCATTTTCGTTCCACTGGCTGCCTTCGGCCTCGGGGCTCTCTTCACCTCTCTCAGGATTCTCTGGGAATACGAACGGGGCGTCATCTTCCGCCTGGGCAAGCTGACCAGAGCCAAGGGGCCCGGTCTCATCTTCCTGGTGCCCTTCGGCGTCGAGCGAATGAGGAAGATGGACCTTCGGATTGTGGCGCTGGACATTCCACCCCAGGACACCATCACCAAAGACAATGTCAGCGTGACGGTGAACGCCGTGGTCTATTTCCGCGTGGCCGATCCTGCCAAGGCGGTGGTGGAGATCGAGGATTACTACTTCGCCACGAGCCAGCTTGCCCAGACGACCCTCCGAAGTGTCATCGGACAGTCGGAGTTGGACGAACTCCTGGCGGAGAGGGAACGCATCAACGAAATCGTCCGGGAGATCATCGATGAGGGCACGGACCCATGGGGCATCGATGTAACCGGAGTCGAGATCAAGGACATCGATCTTCCCAAAGAGATGAAGCGGGCCATGGCCAAGCAGGCCGAGGCCGAGCGGGAGCGCCGGGGTAAGGTCATCGCCGCCGAAGGGGAATACCAGGCCTCGAAAAAGCTGGCCCTGGCGGCCAACACCATCGAGAAGCATCCCGTGGCCGTCCAGCTCCGCTTCATGCAAACGGCAGTGGAGATCGCAGCCGAAAACAATTCGACCACAGTGTTCCCGATTCCCATGGAGCTGTTCGGCTCAATCGCAAAGGGTTCCGAGAAACCTATGACCGAAGAGGAGATCAAAGCCCTTGAAGCGGCGGACGTAGAGGAACTTGCCCTGCCGGAAGGCGCAGACACCAACCTGCTGGCGGAGACGGCAAAATCCATCCTCGGAATCGGGGCAGGAAAGAAAGAAAAGAAGAAGGAAGAAGTCGAGGTTTCCGACGAGGAGGACTGAGCTCGACCGGACCCGGGGACCCTCAATGCGCGATGCTACTGGAGCGTGTCTCCCGCCGAGTCCTGGGGCTCAGTGAATCGATAGAGGACCTCCCCGTCTCGGATCATTCCGAACCGCTCGCGAGCGATCCGCTCCAGCATAACCGGATCGTTCTCCAGTGAGTCGGCTCTGGCACGGAGGTGCTCCACCTCCGCCCTGAGAAGGGACAACTCCGCTTCTTGTGCCTCGATCTCCCTCCTGGCCTTTCGGAGCTCCAGGAGGGAATACTCGCCGCCGAACAACGCGTAGTAGGCAGCCAACCCCAGAAGGGTCGGCAATACCAGCCTCTTTACCTTTGCCATAGGCCTTTTCCAGGGTAACCGGCTTTGTCGCCGAGGGCTTCTTCGATCCGGAGGAGCTGATTGTACTTCGCCACCCGATCCGTTCGACTGGCACTGCCCGTCTTGATCTGACCGGCGCCGGTGGCCACGGCCAGGTCGGCGATGAACGTGTCCTCCGTCTCGCCAGAACGGTGAGAGATCACCGACCTATATCCAGCCTCGTCCGCGACACGAATTGCCTGAAGCGTCTCCGTCAAGGTCCCGATCTGGTTCACCTTGATCAGGATGGCATTGGCCACCCCCTCCCTGATCCCCCTCTCCAGCCGGGTTGGGTTCGTTACGAAGAGGTCGTCCCCCACCACCTGAACCTGGGCCCCCACTCGGTCTGTGAGGGCCTTCCAGCCATCCCAATCGTTCTCGTCCAGGGCATCCTCCACCGAGCTGATGGGGTATTTCTTCAGCCATTCGTCCCAGAATTGGACCATGCCAGCGGAATCCATCCTCTCGCCGGAGGACCAACGGAACACATACTCTCCCTCTTCCGAATAGAACTCGCTGGCCGCGGCGTCGATGGCCAGGACCACGTCCTCCGCCGGCCTGTACCCCGCCCTTTCGATGGCCGTGAGGACCACTTCCACGGCTTCGTCGTTGCTGGCCAGATCGGGGGCGAATCCGCCCTCGTCCCCGACCGCGGTGTTCTTCCCCTGCTCCGTGAGGACCTTCTTCAGGTGGTGGAAGATCTCCGCGCCCATCCTCAGGCCCTGTCCGAAGGTCTCGGCGCCTACGGGCATCACCATGAACTCCTGGATGTCCACATTGTTGGGGGCGTGGGACCCTCCATTCAGGATGTTCATCATGGGAACGGGAAGGAGGGCGG
>JASFVN010000505.1:0-3133 GCA_050049805.1 Gemmatimonadota bacterium | reverse complement strand
CATCTGACGCTGGAGTTGGTGTCGGTTTCGGACACGGACGGGCTGGAGCTCGCCATATGGGGGCCCTATCCCACTACCATCGGAGAGACCGTCGGAGAGACGGTGGGCGTCGTGCGAGACCAGGAGATCGCCCTCGGTCTTCAAGCTCTGAACCCCAAGACTCTAGGAGGCTACCCTTGGAACGAGAATGATGCCATGCCCCAGCTGGACATCTTCGAGTCGGGGGACTTTTCCGACCTGACGGAGGAAGGGAAGCGCCACGTCCTGTACCGGGTCGAGGCTGCCAAGCCAGACACGTTTGGGAGCACTCTGCAGGCCTACACCCGGCAGCGGGACGAAGAACGCATTGTGGCGAATTGGGGCCATGACCGATACACGGTCATGCCTTTTTCCGATGGTGGAGTGGTGGGATCGAAGATCGCCCTCTTCGGATGTGCCGAAGAGGAAGCACTGGCCACCTTGGGTGAGATCGAGGTGGCCGAAGGTTTGCCCCATCCCGCCATCGACGGGGAGTGGGGAAAGACGGCGCCAGGGGCTTCGGCCGCCTACATGATCCTGCCCTTCAGCGAGACCACGGTGGACAGGGCCGTAGACCTGACCCTTCGAGCGGGTCTCCGCTACCTCTACCACCCTGAGCCGTTCTCGACCTGGGGGCACTTCGAGCTGGGGCCGGACTTCCCCAATGGAGCTGAGGGCTTGAGAGCAGCCGTGGAAAAAGCCGAGGCCAGGGGAGTCCGGGTCGGGGTTCACACCCTGTCCAATTTCATTACGACCAACGATCCCTATGTCACCCCCGTTCCTGACCCCAGGCTGGCCCGGGTGGGCTCCACCCGCCTGACCGGCGACCTCTCCGCCTCGGCCGGCGAGATCGGCATACAAGCCCCCGACTTCTTCAACCAGTTCGAAAACAACCACCTCAGGGCTGCGGTGATTGGCCAGGAGATCATCCGGTACCGGTCTGTTTCGGAAGCTCCGCCCTGGAGACTCCTCGATGTGGAGAGAGGAGCATTCGGCACCGGGGCGACCTCCCACTGGGCTGGAGACTCCATCGGAAAGCTGGCGGACCACGCCTACCGGGTTTTCCTGAGTGATGCGGAGCTGGGGCTGGAGATGGCGGAAACCCTGGCCGACTTGTTCAACCGGACGGGGCTCCGGCAGATCTCCTTCGACGGCCTGGAGGGAAATCGTTCCACGGGAATGGGGAATTACGGGGAAATTCTCTTCACGACGGCTTGGTATGACGCCCTGAACGACGATATCCGCAGCCACTACATCGCCGACGCCAGCCGGACTTCCCATTTCTTCTGGCATATCTACACGCGAATGAACTGGGGTGAACCCTGGTACGCGGGGTTCCGGGAGAGCCAGACAGAGTACCGTCTCAAGAACCAGGCCTATTTCCGACGGAACCTGATGCCGGGGATGTTGGGTTGGTTCCAGATGCGGCCGGAAACCTCGGTGGAGGACATCGAATGGATGCTGGCCCGGTCCGCCGCATTCGATGCCGGCTATGCATTCGTCACATCTTTCGAGGCGGTGGAGGCCAATGGGCGGTCCCAGGAAATCCTGGAGCTCATGGGCAACTGGGAAGAAGCCCGAATGGCCGGGGCTTTTTCCCGGGATCAGAAGGTCCGAATGGAGCACATCGCCAACGAGTTCCATCTCCATGGGGACGGCGGAGGGTGGGTGCTTCATCAGATCCATCCGACCGTGGTCCGGCTGGACGTCAGGGAGCGCCAGCCCGGAGAGCCCACCCATGGGACGGTTTCCTTTGACAATGTCGGACCCCGACAACCCCTCCATTTCATCCTCACAGCCGAAGGAGTGTCCGTGGATGGCCTCTTCCTCGAATTGGACGGTTCAGGTGGCGTCGACCTGTCCGTTGTGTTGAGGGATGGAGAGGCCTTGGTCTACGAAGGAGGTGGGACGGCGACCCACTACTCCCCTCGATGGCGGAGGTTGGGTGAGGTGGCGGTCGACAGTGCCGGTTTGGAGGTACGGCCGGGATCCCATACCCTTCTGGTCGATGGTTGGGACCCGCGGGGGGAAGGAAGCCTGAAGGTGGAGATCCGGATCTGGGGGGAGGCCGAGGGAGTGGACGGGCGCTGAAAAGGACCCGTGGTCCTCTTCAGCCGGCCCTTTTCTTTGGACCGCTTTACTGAACCTCGATTGACAAGGGCATATCCTCCTTCCGGTCGCCGCGCCGGATCAGCCGTCCCGCAACCATCCAGGCCCCCCAAGCCATGGCAGCCCCCACCACGCCGTCCACCGCGTAGTGCTCTCCCAGATAGGTGATGGCAAGGAGCATGGCCAAGCCGTAGACCCAGGCCGTCAAACGGGTCCGAGGCATGAAGCTGACCATGGCGATCATGGGCAGGACTGTGAAACCCAGGTGAACCGAGGGCATGGCCGCCACGTCGTTGGCGGAGGCCGCATACCCTCCCGCCGTCAAGGTCTCGGAGGTGGCCATGAGGACGCCTATCCCGATCCTCTCCACCTCTGGAATGAAGCCTTCCTCGGCGGCCATCCAGGGAGGGGCCGTGGGTAGGAGAAAGTGGACTACCAGAGCACCGGTCAGGAAAAGACATGCCGCCGCTACGTATCGGGGGAAGGGGCCCCCCTTCCGCCAAAGGTAGACCACAACCACCTGGGGGGTGATGAAGAATGAGATGTAGACGGCGGTCAAGAAGGCATCCAGCACGCCCCACGTGTTCAGGAACGACGACTGGACGTTCTCCTGGAGCCAGGTCGTGGGTACGCCAAGGAGCCCACCCAGGGTCTCGAGCTGGATGACGTAGAAGTAGAAGGGACGGGGATTCACCAGAGGTCCCATCCTTGCCCGCAGATCCGCAAAGAGGGCGAACCCCACCAGCATGGCGATCCAGATGAGCCATTCCCGCCTGTGTCCGGTGGCCGCCGCCCAGAAGGCTGCCACGGCCATAAGGCAGATTGCCGTGAAGAACCATGAGCTCTGGATCAGGACCAATCCGACGATGATGGCAGACAGGACGATCCTGATCCCCTTTTCGACTGCTGAGGCTTGGGCGGGCAAACGTGTGCTCCAGAGCGTTTGAACAGGTTTTGATCCAGAATCGGCTCCCGGGAAGGTACATCCTCTCCCTACCCCCTGGCG
>JASFVN010000504.1:0-3136 GCA_050049805.1 Gemmatimonadota bacterium | reverse complement strand
GCGTCTACCGGGTCGGCGGGAAGGTCTGGCGGGGGCGGCAAGACCGGCACCGCGGGGATCCTCTCTCCCGAGGGTTTCCGGAACGTCACCTCGCCCCCCTCGGACATCTCGATGCTCACGCCTCCTTCGTGAACCGCCCGATGGTGGCGACGGCAGAGCAGCACCAGGTTGTCCAGCTTCGTCTCGCCTCCGTGGGCCCAATGCCGCACATGATGGGCGTCGGTATAGCGGCTGCCACATCCGGGAAACCGGCAGCCCCGGTCCCGATAGTCCAGGGCCCGCCGAAGGGCCGGGGGCACGGTCCGTCGCTTCCTGCCTACATCCAACACCCTCCCGTCGCGGTCGTGGGTCATGGAGACCAGGTCCGCATCACACGCGAGCCGCCGAGACGTCTCCGCGGAGACGCCTATACCCAGCTCGGCCAGGAGTCCGTGGCCGGGCAGGTGGCCGGCGTTTTCCCTCTCTTCAGCACCGCTTCCGCTTCTGCTCCCGGCACCGCTGCCGTTCAGCACCGGCGCATCCACATGTACCACCACCTGGAAACGATCCGCCCGGCCGAAGGTGGTAGGTGCGGTGTCAGGAGTGCCTGCTGCTTCTCCGTCCCCCTGCCTCTCGATTCCATCCTGGCAACGCCGGCCCCCGTTGCCATCGCGCTCGAGCTCGGCAGCAGGTTCCGAGTCCCGGTCCGCTGCCAGGGCCCGCTCCGCCAACAGAGCCAGAGCGTCGGCTCGACGCTGCTCCGCCGTGGGCCGATCATCCGTGGACTTTTCTGCCGGAGACGTCTCCGCGGAGACGTTTCCGCTCTCCGGTCCCTTGGCCCTATCCTGCCGATACAACGCCTCACCGGCCCACTCCAGAGCCCTCTCCAACACCGCACCCACCTCGGGGTCCAACCGTCCCCGGATCACCACCATGCCGTCGTCCTCCACATACAGGCGCAGGGAACGGCTCTGGTGAAGGGCCTCTTCCCACCCCGCCTCCTGCAGCCGGTCCACCCTGCGCCAGGCCTTCACAAGGGTCACGATCTGGGCGGCCGTGGCATGGCGGGCCACCTCCAGCAGCTCCTTCTCATTGTCGGGATTGGCTACCCGCGTGAGGGCCCGCACCTTCGAGAACGAAAGCTCGCCCCGGGCCATGGCCTCCGAGAGACCAGGCAGGACCGCCAGCGCCCGGGCCACCCGAACCTTCTCTCGGGCCGCGCCGGGGCCGATCCCCGTGCGCCACGAAAGCCACTGGGCGCAGGACCGGAAGCCGGGCCCCCAGCCCTCCCTCTCGTCGAACTCCCGGATCAGCACCAGGAGGCGGTAGGTGGCCGCGTGCAGATGGGCCGCCAGCCGGGCGATCTCATCGCCGAGACGCTCCAGGTCGGCGGGAGACCCGGGGGTGGTGTGCGGGTCATGGGCGAAAGCAATCATGGGGGAGTCCTCCTCACGTCGTCACGTCGTCACGGGCTTCGGGATTCCAGGGCCAGGGCTTCGAGGCTTCGGCGCGGCCGAGCATCTCGTGTCCGGTCTCACGGCCGGAGCCCGTGCAAGGCCACAGTTGAAATATATGAGGGGGTTCGGCGAGGCTCTGGCTGGCCTCAGGCGGGTCATAGAGGGCCTCCCAGGTCTCGGAAGTATAGCGGACGCCGGGAGAGTGACGAGAGACGCAGCCAAACGATTCCAACGCTGCGTTTCAGGCCCCTCCCGGACTCACCCAATCGTGAGATCCAAAACCTGTCCATGCGTGGATGGGACTATCGCATGTGCCGTTGGGACTAGTTGCAGAAACAGATGGGATTGCGGTGCGAAGGTTGGAATTTAGCGGCGGAGCACGGGACTGCGTTGCGGAGACAGAAGAGCGGAAGGCATTCCTCGGGACCGAACGGCAAAGGCCAACCCACGTAAATCGGCCGCCGTTTCGAGCCCGGTTGCCAGGCGCCGAAATGCCCTTGACACCCCCGTTGGGGCCCATGACCTTTCATGTCTCGCCGGAGTAGCTCAGCTGGTTAGAGCAGCGGAATCATAATCCGCGTGTCGGGGGTTCGAGTCCCTCCTCCGGCATCCCTAAATGAAGGCGGCTCAGGGGTTTTCCCTTGGGCCGCTGGTTTTTGTCAGGGCCACATTCCGGAATGCCCGTGGATTTGGCCATGCCGGGTTCGTTCTTAAGGTCCAATAGCAGACCTCCTTCCCCTTTATCGTGTGATTTGTATTTGACAAAAACCGATTCCGACTGATCCAGGAAGCCCAGTCGGAACAGGGCGATCCACGAACCGGACCCGGTAAGGGCCTTGACCCCCGCATGTCACGGGTTCACGGCCCTTTCCAACCCATGCCTCTGCTTGCCCGACCGCTAATGGGCCTCGCATTTTGCCCCCTCGTAGCTGACCGGGCTGGAACGGGCCGTCTACTCTCACCGGAGCCATGAACGTGGCATCCAAGCTCTCGCTGTTGTTGGCTGAGTTCCGAAGAAGGAAAGTTGGCCGGGTCGCGGTGGCCTACGTCCTCGTGGGCCTGGGAGCGATTGAAGCCGTGGACATCATCGGGAGTAGGCTCCTATTCCCTGACTGGGCTATCCAGTTCGTCATTGTCCTCGTTCTGATCGGTTTCCCCATCGCACTTGTACTGGCCTGGGCGCTTGAAGTGACTCCCCAGGGCATCCAGAAGACTGCCGACCTTACCCCTGAACAGTTGGCTGCTCAGGCACAGGACAAATGGAGGGCGAGTAGTTGGATTCTAGCAGGGATCAGCCTGGTGGTCGTCGGGCTCGTGGGCTACTGCGTCCTGTTGGGCGACAGCCAAACCGACCTTTCGCCACAAACCGTTGCTGTGATGCCCTTCGAGAACCTCACCCCCGATGAAGAACTGGATGAGGTTGGCAAGAGAGCCTCTATGGTCCTGACCAAGGCACTGGAAAAGACCGGCCTTGTCACTGTTAGGAACTTCGATACTGGATGGACCGTCTTCGACTACGTTACCACCGAAGTCAATGAAGGCAGAGCTACAGACCGACTGTCCCTTTTTGCCAGTGAGATAGGGGCTCGCACAATTGTACATGGTGCGTATCAGTTCGACGGAACAGAGGTATGCTTCGACGCATTCATATCCGATGCGGCTACGGGGAGATCGATTCGGGAAATTAACCCCGTTTGTGG
>JASFVN010000503.1:0-3140 GCA_050049805.1 Gemmatimonadota bacterium | reverse complement strand
CGATGCTGGTCCGCGGCTCCTCTTTTCCGTCGAGTCCCCGCGACTGCAGCCCATAGAAGGGTTGCTCCGGCCCCAGGAGCCGGGAGAGATCTTGAAAACAGATCACATTGCCCCAGACGCCCGGCACCGCAAAAAGGGGTCGCCGGGTACCTAGCGGCTGGATCGCCACCAGTGGGCCCCATGACTCCGAAGGTCCGGCCTGTCCAATCTTCGCGGCGAGTTCCTCGATGCTGGGCGCCTGGAACAGGGTAGCAAGGGGTAATCTGACCCCCAGTCGTCTTTCCACCTGTGCGAACATCTGTGCGGCGAGCAATGAATGGCCACCGAGGTCGAAGAAGCTGTCTTCTATCCCGACCCGATCCACTCCGAGGACGGATTGCCAGATGCCGGCCAGCTGCCGTTCGAGGTCATCCCGGGGCCCGGCGAACGAGGACGCCACATGCCTGGCGCCGTCTGGCGGAGGCAGTGCCTGGCGGTCGATTTTGCCGGTGGGTGTCAGGGGCAATGCTTCGAGGGACACAATCCGGGAAGGGACCATGTAGTGCGGGAGCTTCTTCCGCATAAAGGTACGCAGTTCCTGGTCCGTGGGACCTGGCGTCCGCGACGGCACCACGTACGCTACCAGCTGCTTGTCGTCTGGCCCACGGTCCCGCATCACGACCGCCGCCTCCCGGACCCCCGAGTGCAGGCGGAGGATGGCCTCCACGTCCGCCAGTTCAATCCGGAAACCCCGGAGCTTCACCTGGCGGTCCTTTCTTCCCAGGAACACGAAACGGCCGTCGGGCAGGAATCGCCCGACGTCACCGGTGCGATAGATGCGCTGACCAGGAACCTCCGGGTCGAGAGTGAAGACCGGGGCGGTTTCTTCGGGGTCCCGCCAGTATCCGTCGCTGATATAGGGACTTCTGACGACCAGCTCGCCGGGTTCCCCCGGGGCTACGGGCTCGCCCGCCTCGTCGACGAGCTCGAGGCACTTGTCCTCCACCGGCCGACCTGCCAGGAGGAGCTCGGGGTCCTCCACCGCACTCCCCTCTATCCGGGACAAACACAGGATGCCGGTTTCGGTCGCGGAAAACCTATGCATCAGGACGCAGGAGTTCCCGAAATGCCGCCTCCAGGCTTCCACGTCGGCCGGCAGGACCTTGTCGCCGGCCAGGGCGACCAGCCGTACCGAGGGGAATAGGTTCTCGCCACTCAATGTGGAAAGGAATCTCCGGAAGAGGAGCACGGGGGGATGAAGCAGCGTGATTTGCTCCGCTTCGATCCATTCCCGGAATGCCGTCAGGCCTTCGGAGGCGAAATCGAAGACACTCAAGGTGGCGCCATTGAGCAGGGCTCCGAACATATCCACTTCAGATGCCGAGAAACTGGTGTGGGTCAACAAGGACTGCCGATCCGCCGACGTGACGCCGTCGTGCTGGACGGCGAGCCACACTCGGTGCATAACCGCCCGGTGGCTCTTCACGACTCCTTTGGGTTGGCCGGTGGTCCCCGAAGTGTAGAAGATCGTGGACACCTGTTGCGGAGACGCTCCAAGCCGGGGGCCTTCCTCGGCGGCCCCCCCTTCGGTTTCGTCGAGGTGCAGAATGGAGCAGGTTCCGGCTGCGAGCTCACTGGCACGGGAGTCATGGGTTCTGGTGGTGAGGATCAGTTCCGGGGCCACATCCCGTACGATTTCCGCCTGCCTGGCGGCCGGCATCGCAGGGTAGATGGCCAGGTACGTCTTGCCGGCCTTCAGCACCGCCAGAGTGGCGATGACCATCTCTGGGGAATGATCAACCAGGAAGGCGACGCACCCCTTGCCATGCCGCGCCCGCTCCCGGATGGCGTGAGCGAGCCAGTTCGTTCGCAGGTCGAGCTCCCGGTACGTCCATTGCCTACTCTGACCGGTGAGAGCCATCTGGTCAGGGAATTGGCGGGCCACCCGGGCGAAGCGAGCCGGTATCGTCAGCTCGATGTCCGCCCGCAAGAATGGCAACCCCGAGGGCGGGGCCGTCTCGCCAGGTTCTGTCGTCGCCTTCTCTTGTACCGCCATGGATTGTTTCGCCAAAAGCGAAGATGCAACCGCCGTCAACAGGGTCGGAACCCGCAAGGAACATACCCACCGAGGCCGGGCCAGGCTTCCTCCCCACGCACGCTTGACGGGCTCAACCAGATCCCCCGAAGTTGTCCCGGTGGATGGTTCTCCCTCCCCCGGCTCACGCGTCCCAGCTCCCCGCCTGGAACGCGGCCTGGTGCAAGTGCACTGGTTTCCTACCGACCTTTCCAAGGCGCGGCTGGACGAATTGGCGCCTCTTTTGGCGGAGGATGAACGTGCTCGCGCCCATCGCTTTCGTTCACTCCGCGATGGGAACCGGTACGTCGCGGCCCGGGGGCAGATGCGAGTCCTGCTCGGGAAGTGCCTCGATCGGGCCCCTTCCGCCGTCGCCATCGAGGCCGGCCCCGATGGCAAGCCGGAGGTTCGCTCTGCTCCCGGTTCGGAACGGCTCCAGTTCAATCTGTCTCATTCCGATGGAGTCGGGGTCCTTGCCATCGCCATGGAGGACGAACTCGGAATCGATGTCGAGCGAATCCGCCCCCTCCCGGACGCACTGGCAATCGCCGAACAATTATTCGCCGACGGGGAGATTCTCGCCCTTCGAGCCGTGCCCGAGGAAGCACGATCAGAGAGGTTCTTCCGCTACTGGACCCGAAAGGAGGCGGTGGTCAAGTCGTTCGGAAGAGGTCTGTCCCATCCTCTCGACGGTTTTGAACTGTCACCGGACGGCCTTGTACCGGAGCGGGTAATGGTTCGCGGTGAGGATCCTTCGTTTGCCCGGTGGGTCCTGACCCTCACGCCACCGTACCCGGGGTTCGTCGCGGCCGTGGCAACCGCGTGTGTGGCAACCCAGAACGCGCTGCCGCAGATACGCGCCAGCCATGCTCTCGAGGGAGTGGTCCCGCGAAGTTGACCTCCGTCCGCCGGAGCCCCTGGGAGCGAGCGCTAGCGGTCCGTCAATTTCCTCTTTAACCAGGATCCCAGCCCTGCCAACCGTTCGCCTGGTGCCACAGACTCCTCGCGGTCTCTGGCCAAGTAGAGCATCACGCCAGCCGTGAGGCGTTCCAGCGCGTCCTGGTCGAAGCCGGTGCAAATCTCCTCG
>JASFVN010000502.1:0-3144 GCA_050049805.1 Gemmatimonadota bacterium | reverse complement strand
GGTTGCCAGAACGGCCATGTTCGTTCCTTGGAAGTAGTCGCAAGCCCATGTCACAAGGACCTGGTCACTGAGTCGCTCCAGGTTGATGGGGATCGCATCCTGCCCCACGGCTTCCTCCTGCCCCACGGCGTGCCTGGCCGGCAGTAGAAGCAGGACCAGCAAAAGGATTGCGTGCCAGGAGAGGTATTTCGAGCCGAGGGAATCGGAGCCGATCATGATGGCTTCCTCCACTTCTCGTGTCTAGTCTGGACCTGGGAGAATATGGCCTGCTCAGGACAATCATACGCAAGGGTAAGGCCTGGGTTTCCGAGGGCGGCCAGGTTTCTCGGTTCCCCCGGGCTTCTCATCTCCATCGCTGTGGGGTTTCCAAGTCGGCCCTTGTTGGGTATTCATCGCCATGAGAGTTGTCGGCCAACGGCTTTCGGCGCACGACGAAATCCAGGAGAAGCGAGTACCATGGGGAAGGGCGATAAGAAAACCCGCAAAGGAAAGCGTTTCCAGGGAAGCTTCGGAAAAACCCGTCCCAAGAAGGAAAAGAAGAGAAAGGCCAAGGCCCGGAAGGCAGAAGAAAGCTGACGAGAAGGTACACGGGCAGACAATCGGATCTTTTCAGGTCAGGCCCCCGGGCGCCCATGGGACAGGGTTGGCCGTGGCCATAGGGCTTTAGACCCACCATGCTTTCGGAATTCACCGTCTTTTTGCGCCTCGGCTTCGAGCACATCGCCGACGTCCGCGGCTACGATCACATCCTCTTCATCGTGGCCCTTTGTGCCGGTTACGAGCCCAGGCACTGGAAGAAGCTTCTGATTCTGGTGACGGCTTTCACGGTCGGGCATTCCGTTACGCTGGCACTGGCGACCCTCAGGATCCTCACCATCAACGACGCTCTGGTGGAGTTCCTGATCCCCCTCACCATCTTCATCACCGCGGTCATGAACATCGTGACCTCCTCGCCGGGAGATATCGATCGGGTGGAGTCCGGGAGGGCCAGGGGCTTGAAGTACCTGTTGGCTCTGGGGTTCGGACTCATTCACGGGATGGGCTTTTCCAACTTCCTTCGAGCTATCCTCGGTGCCGAGGAGGGCATCACCCTCCCCTTGTTTTCCTTCAACGTAGGGTTGGAGCTTGGACAGATCAGCATCGTCTTCTGTGTATTGATCGTTACCTTTCTGGTGGTTCGGGTGGCAGGCATGCGGCGTCACGATTGGATCCTCGTTCTCTCCGGAGCAACGGCAGGGGTGGCCCTCATGCTCATGTCCGAACGCCTGACTTTCTGATTACGGAGCGAAAAAGAGAAATGACGCATTTCCTCGGTCGCTGGTCCGCGTTTCTGCTTCTCGGGTCCTTCCTGCTCCCGGTACCCGTGGCGGCGCAAAGCTGGCTGCACGACGACGGCAGCAAAACCAACAAGTCCATCTTCCGGATGATGGAGGAGTGGCCAACCCCAAACAGTCTCCGGACGGGTGCCGGATCCCCGGGCCCGGACTACTGGCAGCAGAAGGTCGACTACGTTATCGAGACGTCCATAGACACCGTGACACATGTGGTCAGCGGATCGGAGCGCATCACCTACCACAACAACGCTCCCGAAGAGCTGACTTTCCTCTGGGTTCAGCTCGACCAGAACGTTCGTTCCATCGAGCACAGCCGGTCCTATCAGGTCCAAGCGGCTCTCCCGGAAGAGATCTCGCCTGGCTTCCGCAGGTTCGTGGGGCTAACGCCCTTCGACGGGGGGCACAACATCACCCGGGTCCAGCTGGTGGATGACGGCGGGCGACTGGTGGATGCGGATTACCGCATCAACAACACCGTCATGAAGATCAACCTCCCCGAACCTCTCCCTTCCGGGGCCACCCTGGAGCTGGAGATCGACTGGAACTTCCTGACCCCGGATCGGGGGCGGGGCGGGAAGGAACGGCTGACCGACGGATGGATCTACGAGCAGGCCCAGTGGTTCCCTCGCATGAGCGTTTTCGATGATGTGAACGGATGGCAGACCGACCAGTTCTTCGGCCGGGGGGAGTTCTACCTTGAGTTCGGGGACTACGACGTGAAGATCACGGTTCCGTGGAACCACATCGTAGACGCTACCGGCGAGCTGCAGAACCCCGAAGAAGTCCTGACACCCACACAACGGGCTCGGCTGGAGGAAGCCTACAGCTCCGAGGAACCCCGCTTCATCATCTCGGCAGACGAGGTGATGGACCCCAGCACCCGACCGGTTCAGGATGGAATGGTGACCTGGCACTTCAAGGCCGAAAACGTCCGGGACTTCGCCTGGGTATCCTCGAAGCTCTTCGTCTGGGATGCCGCCGGGTTCCGTTACAGCCCCGAGCATGACCTCATCAAAGTCCACTCTCTGTATCCACGGGAGGCCATGCCCCTGTGGGATAAAGTGTCCACACGTGCTGCACTCCAAACGCTGAAAACGTACGGGCGTATGGCCTTCGAATACCCGTACCCCAAGGCCGTCAATGTGAACGGCCCTCAGGGCGGAATGGAGTATCCCATGGTGGCCTTCTGCGGGGTCCGCCCTCAGCCGGACGGGACTTACACAGATCAGGCCGAGCGGAGCCTCATCGGGGTCACCATCCACGAAGTCGGTCACAACTGGTTTCCCATGATCGTGGATTCGGATGAACGGAAGTGGACCTGGATGGACGAAGGACTGAACACCTTTTTGCAGTACTATGGCCAGCTCGACTATGCCAAGACCTATTGCGGTACCCATTGGACCCAGAACGAGAGTTGTGTGTTCGAGGGTGGGCGAGGTCCGGCTCCAGCGATCGTGTCCTATATGCAGGATCCTGATCAGGTACCGATCATGACAGAATCGGACCTTATCCATAAGGATTTCGGCAACAATGGGTACTCGAAGCCCGCCACCGGGCTCGTCATGCTTCGGGAGGACATCCTCAATCAAGGACCGTTCGACGAGGCCTTCAGCAGCTACGCCAAGAAGTGGATGTTCAAAAAGCCGAAACCCTCGGATTTCTTCCGCTCCATGGAGGATGGTGCTGGAGAGCATCTGGCCTGGTTCTGGCGGGGCTGGTTCTATACCACCCACGCCAATGACCAGTCTCTGGGACGAGTCTCCACCCAGGCGGCCGAGGGCCTGATTGGGGATACCGAGCTCAGGCAGTA
>JASFVN010000150.1:0-9952 GCA_050049805.1 Gemmatimonadota bacterium | reverse complement strand
CGACAAGGGTATGGCGGTGGGTGCGGACGCCTCTCCGGCCCAGGGCCGGCTCTCCGTAGGGGACCCACAGGTAGAGCTGTGACGTGGGCCGTTCCCCGTCCCCCCGCAGTAGTATGGAGGCCCGGCTCCGTCCCTCTACTTCTGGGGGCAGCTCCTCGGCCAGACCCATGAGTTCCAGGAGCGTCGGGTGGATATCCGGCGAGGAAAGGAGAAGGTCGTCCTGCCGGGGCTCGATGGTCCCCGTCCACCGTATGATGAAGGGCACCCGCATGGACTCTTCGTAGTGGACGTTCTTGCTGACTTCGTCATGCGATCCGAGGCAATTCCCGTGGTCCGAGGTGAAGACCACGATGGTGTCTTCTTCCAGTCCGGACGCTCTCAGTTCGGCCAGGATTCGGCCGAACTGGTCATCAACACCGGTGACCTGGGCGAGGTAGTTCTTCATGTGGCGGCGGGCGAGCTGAGCACCGCTGGTGTCCTCCTCCAGGTTCACGTTGGCGCGGTTGATGAGGTCCTCCGATTCAGCATCCCCATACATCTCCAGGTACCGCTCAGGCACCCTTTGATAAGGCATGTGGGGCGGGTTCATGGACACGACGAGAGCCCAGGGCTTCTCAGGGTCCCGGAATCCCCCTCCTTCATTTCGGATGAACTCGATGGCTTTGTCGGCTTCGTGCTCGGGGCCCCACTGGTCCACCCGGGTGCGCTGAGAACGAGTGGCGGAGGTGGTCCAGTACTCGGGATGATCGTGGTTGTCGTAGGTGCCGTAGGCGTACCAGAAATCGAATCCGTGCCGGCGCTCCGGGGGTGTCCACTCGTTCCAGGCGAAGTCGTCCGTGTTATTGGATGTGTCCACGTACGGTCGGTGGGGGGAGTCCAGGTGCCACTTCCCGATATAGCCCAGGGAATAGCCGCAATCATGAAGAACGTCGGACCAGCAGCGGGCGTCCGCGGCCAGCTCGTAGCCGTGTTCGGCGCCGTTGGTGTTGCAGTTGGCGAGGACGCCGTTCGAGTGTGGGTACTGCCCGGTGAGCATCATTGCCCGGTAGGGACTGCACACCGGGTAGTTGCTCACGGCTTCCGTGAAGACCACCCCTTCCGCGGCGAACCGATCCAGGTTGGGAGTAATCACTGGATCCTCCCCCATGAACCCCAGGGCCTGACCTCGCATCTGGTCTGGAAACACGAAGAGGAGGTTGGGGGAACGGCTTCTGCCACCCATTCCGGAGCAGCCGGAGAGAGCCGGGAGGATCGCTCCGGTGGTGGCTGCCGCCAACGAAGTCTTGATGAAGTTGCGCCGGTTCAGAGTACGCATGGTCCTGGAATCTAGGTTTGAACCGAAGGTGGCGTCCAACCCTCCTCGTGCAGCGCCCTTGTAGGTGGTTCCGGCAATTCACTTTGCCTTTTTGGGCCTCCGTCCCCAAAATCCCCCTTCAACGGAATCAATTGGCAATCCCTTCCGAGGCACCCGGAGGAGGATGTAGACCATGTCGCTTCACCTGCCCGGACCCATCAGTCGCCGCTCGTTTCTCGCCGGCGCCGTCGCGACCCTTCCAGCTGCCTACACCTTGACCCTTCAGGGTTGCAGCCCCGAACAGGCTCAGAACGGAGTCACCGGAACGGTGGGCGATGGGCCGCTTTTTCGAATATCCCTGGCAGAGTGGTCCCTTCACCGGACCCTGAATGCCGGGGAGCTGGACAACCTGGATTTCCCACGGGTAACCAGGGAGGAATTCGGCATCGAGGCCGTGGAATACGTGAACTCCTTCTTCAAGGACAAGGCGGAAGACACGGCCTACCTCACCGACCTGAAGGCCAGGTGTGACGACCATGGTGTGAGGAGTGTTCTCATCATGTGCGATGGAGAGGGGGCACTCGGCGATCCGGATCACACCGCCAGAGTCCAGGCCGTGGAGAACCACTTTCGTTGGGTGGAGGCGGCCAGATTCCTTGGTTGTCATTCCATCAGAGTGAACGCCCAATCCCAAGGGACTCCCGAGGAGCAGATGGAGCTGGCTGCCGACGGGCTCAGGCGGCTGACGGAATTCGCCGACGGACACCAGATCAACGTCATCGTGGAGAATCACGGTGGCCTTTCCAGCAACGGCGCTTGGCTTTCCGGTGTCATGGAAGCCGTGGATCACCCCCGGTGCGGTACCCTCCCGGATTTCGGGAATTTCAATATCGGCGATGGAGAGTCATACGATCGCTACCGTGGCGTCGAGGAGCTCATGCGCTACGCCAAGGCCGTGAGCGCCAAGTCCCACGTCTTCGACGAGGCGGGAAACGAGAGGGAAATGGATTATTTCCGCCTCATGAGGATCGTGTTGGATGCCGGCTATCGAGGATACGTCGGCATCGAATACGAAGGCTCGGAGGTCAGTGAGCCCGAAGGAATCCGGGCCACAAAGGCTCTCCTCGAGAGGGTCAGAGAATCTTTGACGCCGGAGTATGCGGCCGACGCGGACTAGCACCCGCCCCGCCCAGCCAGGGGAGTTGTAATGGTATCCCACGCGCGTATCGCCCAGAAGATGGCCGCCCTGGCCGACATGGGCTTTCAGCGTGTGGAATCCCCGCCCTTGCCTGTGGACTCCATCCCTCTCCCTGGGGACCGATACAAGGTCACTTGTCGCCAGCCTTCCATGGGGACGTTGGTTTCGGTGACGGCCATTCACGAGTCCCAGACCCTCATGGAGGAGGCGGCCGGGCGGGCTTTGCAGGAGATGGATCGGGTGGTGAGGCTGTTGAATCGGTATGACTCCTCGTCCGCTCTCTCCTTTCTGAACGCAGAAGGGGTCATCGACGACCCGCCTCCGGAGCTCGCGGCGGTAATGTGGCAGGCCAGGTACTTCCACCAGGCCAGCCAGGGAGCCTTCGATGCAACGGTCCAACCCCTGGTGGACCTCATCCGAAATGGGTTCGAGTCGGGGTCGAAGACCGGCGTTGAGCCTCCTACGGAGGATCAGATCCTCGCGGCGGTGGCCCTGGTGGATGGACGAAAGGTGGAGGTTGGGAGGGGTTCCATCCGCCTCACCTCTCCTGGCATGGGCATAACCCTGGACGGGATCGCCAAGGGATACGTGGTAGACCGGATGACCGCCGTCATGGCCGAACATGGCCTCGGTGATTTTCTCATCGATGCCGGGGGAGACATCCGGAGTTCCGGTGCCAGAGAAGACGGAAAGCCCTGGCAGGTCGGCGTCCAGGACCCGAAGAAGCAGGGAGACTTGCCGGACGTCATCGGCCTCACCGGAGGTGCCGTAGCCACCTCGGGCAGCTACGAGATCTATTTTGATCGGGACCGGACCTACCACCACATCGTGAGCGCCAGGACCGGGGCCTCTCCCCGATCGAGTCAGAGCGTATCCGTACGCGCCCCAACGACCCTTGCGGCAGACGCGTTGGCGACAACGGTCTTCGTCATGGAGCCGGAGCGGGGCGTGGACTTCATCGATTCTTTACCTCAGTGCGCTTGCCTGATTGTCGACGCGAACGGTCGGCAATTGAGATCGAAGGGCTGGCGGAGCGCCACCGACCCTCCCACCTCCAAGGCAGGGATAACATGAACGGTGCACCAAAGAACCTGGCTGGGAAGTTTCCAGACTATGGAACCTTCCAGCTGATTGCCATGGTGAGCATGAGAATGCTCATTGGCTGGCACTTCCTGTACGAGGGAATCGCCAAACTCTCGAACCCCTACTGGACCTCGGCTGGTTACCTCCAGGAGTCGAAAGGTTGGTTCTCGGAAACCTTCATCGACCTGGCGAACAACGAGAGTCTGCTGGCCCTGGTCGACAACCTCAACCAGTGGGGCCTCATGTTGATCGGTCTGGCCCTCCTCGTCGGGTTCTTCTCCCGGACGGCCGCAGTCTTCGGGATCATCGTGTTGGCGTTCTACTATGTGGCTGCCCCCCCCTTCCCGGGCCTGGAGTACGCCATCCCCGCCGAAGGAAGCTACCTGATCGTCAACAAGATTCTCATCGAGCTGGCAGCTCTCCTGGTGATCGTGGTGTTTCCCACGGCTCATCGGGTTGGATTGGACCGGCTCATCCATCGCAAGCGTTCCGCCGAGACCGTTTGAACGGCCCTGACCAGCAGGAGGCAGCATCATGAGTGACGAGATCAAGAACGAAGAGGTGGGTCAGGAGCCGAATCCGAAGCCGGTGGAGGCTGCGGCCGACCCGAGCCGGAGAGACGTCCTCAAAGCGTTGGCTTCGGTTCCGGTCCTCGGCGTCTTTTTCGTCGGATGGTACCAGAAGAAGCTGAAGGCCGATGCCAAGAGGGAGGCCATCATGGCCGAGCTCGGCATCAGCGAGGGAGCACCGGCGGTCATCACCGACGCCATCTCCCGCCCCCCCGGAAATCGGATCCGCGTGGGAATCATCGGGAACGGAGGGGAGGGGGAGTCGCTGGTCCGAAGCGCTGGTTTTGCCCACCCGGAATGGATTGCCGACCAAACGGAGGCGGCTGCGCGGAATCCCAGAAACCGGGGGCTGGCCACCTTCATGGCCCAGGACGACCTGAACATCGACCTGACCGCAGTCTGTGACGTTTTCGACGTCAGGGCTCAAAGAGGGCTCGATGCCGCCAACAACAAGGTCGGCCCCACGGCTGAAAAGTCCACGGTCCAGGCGAAGCGGTTTCTCCGTTACACCGACATGCTCGAGAGCAACGACGTGGATGCCGTCATCATCGCCACCCCGGACCACTGGCACGCCCAGATGTGCATCGATGCCGCTGCGGCCGGGAAGCACGTCTACGTCGAGAAGGCCATGACCCGGGAGGAGGAAGAAACCCACAGGATGTACGATGCCATCAAGAACTCGGACATCGTCTTCCAGCTGGGGCACCAGCAGCGCCAGACCGAGAGCCACATGAAGGCCCGAGAGGTCATCGAGGCGGGAATCCTCGGCCCCATCACCCTCGTGGAAACCACCACCAACCGGAACGATCCGTGGGGCGCATGGGTCTGGGATATCCACGAAGAGGGGAACGAGAACACCATCGATTGGGAACAATTCCAAGGACCGGCTCCAAACAGATACCCGTTCAGCCTGGAGCGCTTTTTCCGCTGGAGATGCTGGTTCGACTACGGCACCGGACTCTCCGGTGACCTTTTCTCCCACGAGTACGATGCCATCAATCAGATCCTGGACCTGGGGATCCCCAAAACCGCCATGTCCTCAGGAGGGATCTACTTCTTCAAGGACGGGCGGGACGTCCCCGACACCTGGCAGGCGGTGCTGGAGTACCCGGATCGGGACCTGACTCTCGTCTACAGCGCCACCCTGGCCAACGGGAGATGGCGGGGCCGGATCCTCATGGGGCACGACGCCACCATGGAGGTGGATAACGGACTCACCATTCGTGCCGAGGGCCAGTCCACCCGGTTCGAGGAGAAGATCGACGAGGGCGTCATCGATCCCTCCAAGCCCATGTTCACCTTCCAGCCGGGATTCACCGGTCTGGACGCCATAACCTCGGCCACGGCAGAGTACTTCGCCCGCCGGGGCCTCCTCTACACCTATCGCGGTGGTCGCCTCACAAACGCCTATCACCTCCACATCGCCGAGTGGCTGGATGTGATCCGGAACGGTGGTGAGACCAGCTGCAACATCGAACGTGGATTCGAGGAGGCCATCTCCTGCCACATGGCCACGCGCTCCTATCTCGAGAACCGGCAGGTCGAATGGGATCCGGTGGCCCGGAGGATCGTATGAGCGCCAAAACGCGGCTGGGCATCATGATGTTCCTCCAGTATGCCATCTGGGGGGCATGGGCTCCGGTCCTCTCTGTGTACCTCCTGGACGACCTGGGCTTCACCGGGTCCCAGGTGGGGCTTATCTACGCCCTCCTTCCTCTGGCTACCATCCTATCCCCCTTCATCGGGGGCCAACTGGCGGACCGATATTTCTCTTCTGAAAAGGTCATCGCGTTCCTCCAGTTCACGGGTGGTGTGCTTCTGATCATCTGTGCCCAGGCCACCAGCTTCACAACCATGGCCTGGATCATGTTCTTCTACTGTCTCCTCTATGCCCCGACACTGGCCCTCACCAACTCGGTGGCCATGATCAACCTGAACGACTCGGAGAAGGAGTTCGGGGCCATCAGAGTCTGGGGCACCATCGGTTGGATCGCTGCGGGCCTGATGCTGTCGGGGTGGCGGAAGATGGGTGGATCTGGAGAGTCCCTCATGATGGGTGGGGACATGCTCTTCCTGGCAGGGATCGCATCGGTCGTCATGGCCCTCCAGGCATTTTCCCTTCCCAAAACCCCTCCGCAGAAGGAGGGCGTGAAACCCTGGGCCTTCCTGGAATCCATGAAGATGCTGAAGGCGAAGAACTTCGCCATCTTCATCGCCATCACCTTCGTGGTTTCCACGGAGCTGGAATTCTTCTACATCCTGACGGCGCCCTTTCTCCAGTCCGACGCCATCGGCGTGGCTCCGGAGAACCTCCCGGCCATCATGACCATCGCCCAGTTCGCCGAGATCTTCGTCATGGCGTTCATGTTGTCCTGGGCTTTGAAGCGGTACGGCATGAGGAAGACCCTGGCCATCGGGGTGGTGGCCTGGCCCATCCGATACGTGATCTTCGCCATCGGCGGGCCGGCCTGGCTGGTCATCGCATCCCTGGCTCTCCACGGCTTCTGCTATGTCTTCTTCTTCGTGGCGGCCTTTATCTACGTGGACAAGGTGGCTCCGGCCGACATACGGGCTTCGGCCCAGAGCATGATCGCCATCGTGGCACTGGGTTTCGGTCGATTCCTGGGGAGCCTCTTCGCCGGGAGGATCCAGGACATGTTTACGACCGAGGCCGGCACCAACTGGACCGGTGTCTTCCTGGTGCCCTGCGCGCTGACACTGGCCTGTGCCGTGGCCTTCCTCCTCTTCTTCCGGGAGGAGAGTGAGCCTGAGGCGGCGCCGGCCTGAGATGGAATGACACTCATCGGCCACCCTTCAACCAGAGCAGAGGCTTTGATGGCAGCGAAGAGACTCGGGATCGGATTCGTGGGTGGAGGATTCGTCGGGAAGTTCCACATTCGGTCTCTCGTGGGCGTCCGGGATGCGGACGTCATCGGCCTTGTGGGCAGAGATGACGACTCGGCGGAAGAGGCGGCAGGACTGGCCAGGTCCCTGGGTGTCGGTGATGCCAGGGCTTTCGACTCCATCACCGAAATGGTATCGAATCCCGACGTCGATGCCGTTTGGATCTGCGCGCCCAACTTTACCCGGCTGGAGGTCATGGAGGAGATCGTCGACGCCGTGGAAGGAGGGAAAGGCGAGCTGGTGGGCGTAGCTTGCGAGAAACCTCTGGGCCGTAACGCGGCGGAAGCCAGGAAGATGCTGGAGCTGATTCAGCGGATCGGGGTCCTGGACGGGTACCTGGAAAACCAGCTCTTCTCCCCTGGCGTAGTACGGGGAAAGGACATCCTCTGGACCCGGGGAGCCGCCCTCACGGGAGCACCGTTCCTGGCCCGGGCCGCCGAGGAACACTCCGGGCCCCACATGCCCTGGTTCTGGGAGGGATCGCTTCAGGGCGGTGGAGTGCTGAATGACATGATGTGCCACTCGGTGGAGGTGGCTCGACATCTTCTCACGCCCCCCGGGTACCCCAGGAACCACCTGACCCCGGTGAAAGTCACGGCCCAGATGTCCTGCCTGAAGTGGCAGCAGCCCCACTATGCGGAGCTTCTCTCCCTGGGGAGCGACGGGATGCTGGACTACGAGAACCGCCCCTCTGAAGACTTCGCCAGAGCCCTGGTGGAGTACCGTGACCAGGCCGGGAACGTGAAGATCGTCGAGGCCACCACTTCGTGGTGCTTCGTGGGAGCCGGTCTCAGGCTCAGCATGGAGCTGCTCGGACCGGAGTATTCCATGTCTCTCAGCTCCCTGGATTCCGGCCCCAAGGTCTTCTTCAGCCGGGAGGTGAAGGGGGATGCAGGGGAGGATCTGGTGGAGAAACAGAATGCCGAAGTGGGGCTGATGCCCGTGGTGAGCGACGAGGAAAGCGAATACGGGTATGTGGGAGAGAACCGCCACATGGTTCGCTGTTTTCTTGAAGGGAAGCGGCCCGACGAGAATTTCGACGATGGCGTCAACGTGGCCGAGCTCCTCATGACCGCTTACAAAAGCGCTGAGGAAGGGAAGACCATCCAGTTCCCGCCGGACGACCTGGAATCCTTCGTCCCGGCCGTAGCCCGGGGGGAGTGGAATCCCAAGAGGAACGGCTAGGGGAGGGCAACGATGAGTGGGAGACTATTCAGGCTGGTATTGGCACTGGTGATTGTGGCCGGGATCTTGTTTTTCAGACGGACTCAATCGAAGGAAACGCCCACCGCGGAAGCCGGTGAGGCCGTGAGCACGGAGGTGGCGCAGGTGGAGGATTTCCAGGTCCCGGAGGGGTACGAACAGCTCCTCAAATCGAGCAACGGACGGTACCACAAGGGGGGCTGGAACCACTACGGGCCGGGCTACTTCGAGCTCGATCCCTCCACGGGGATTCTTACCTCCCACGGTGGCATGGGCCTGCTCTGGTATAGCGTGAAGGAGTTCTCCGATTTCGTTCTGGAACTGGACTTCCGCTGCACCAGCGCGGAGACCAACTCCGGCGTCTTCGTGAGGGTGCCGGGCATGCCCACCAGCGACGACTACATCTACCACTCCTTCGAAGTCCAGATCTATGATGCGGGGGAGGGGATCCACGTCACCGGTGCGGCTTACGATGCCGAGGCTCCGACCCACCAGGCCTCGAACCCTCCAGGGGAGTGGAACCATTTCAAGATCACCTTCGTCGGAGACCGGCTTCAGGTCGAGCTTAACGGCGAGGCGATCCTGGATTGGGAAGCCGAGCCCAGAGGCAAAGTGGAGGACTTCGCCCCCAGCGGATACATCGGGCTACAGAACCATGACGACCTGAGTCCTGTCTATTTCAGGAACATCATCGTCAGAGAGCTGTAGCGGGGCCTTCTCCGAGCTGTAGGAGGGGCCTCTCCGAGCTTTGGGGGGCTCCTCTTACGAAGCCATAGGCTTCGCCAGGACCGAAGCCCCTCCTGACCGCGGCCATCCGAAGGGTCCAGGCAACCATCTCGGTTATCCCACCGTCCTAGTATCTGTCAGGTGACCGATACTTTCTCAGCCTCACGCTCGAGGCTGGCGGTGGAACCATGGACCACGAAAAGCACCTTCCTTTCGCTCCTCGAGATCTTCTCATCCTCTCCGTCCTGGCCGAGGGTCCGCTCCACGGATACGGGATCATCAAGGCCGTGGAGCTTCGATCGGAGTGCGGCGTCCGTCTGGATCCGGCGAACCTTTACCGGGTGTTGAGGCGGATGCGGAAGGTGGGATGGATCAGGGAAGCCTCGGTCTCGTCACTCGACCGGAGGGGGGAAGGCGTTTCAGCTGAAACGTATCGAAGTGAGGGGGACCGCGAATCCCGTCGTAAAACCTACCAAATCACGGGGTTTGGCCGGTCACTCTTAGCTGCAGAGCTGGCTCGCCTCGAGCGGTTGTTGAGGTTCGCCCGGCCGGCCCTGGCCAACGGATCCCCTGAATCCCCCGCGGGGAAGGGAGCTTAGGGGATGTTCGGCCCGGGAGATCTGACCCCTTCGTTGTACCGGAAGGCTCTCAGGGTACTCCCGCCTCGTTTCTATGCCGAAGAGGGAGAGGAGATTGCCGGGGTATTCGCCGACCTCTGGTCGGAGGCGCGGGGTTTCGGGCAGAAGGCTCCTCTGGCCCTCCGAGCCTTCGGGCGGCTTCCAGCTGTGGCTGCAATGGAGTGGATGGAATTCCTCGGACTGATCCGGGCACCTGGATCGAGTCCCAAGCAACGGAGGTGGGGGATGTCTTCTTGGCGTGCGAACCTGCGGTTGGCTCTACGGACGTTGCGGAAAGCTCCAGGATTCACCGTCACCACCATCTTCCTTCTGGGTCTGGGGATCGGGTCGGTCACCA
>JASFVN010000501.1:0-3157 GCA_050049805.1 Gemmatimonadota bacterium | reverse complement strand
CGTGTTATACTCCAGCATTCTGGCGATCATATAGTTCACGCTGGCCCTGAGACCCGCCTGGCAGTAGGTCACAACGGTGTCGGTGGGGTCTGCCCCGGCGGCGGTGAACAGCCGGGCCAGCTCGCCAGCGGGATGGAAGACCGGCCGCTCCCGAGATTCCACGAGATTCTCCCAGAGGAGCTGCCTCGCGCCGGGGATGTGGCCAGGGTTCAGCCTCCCATTCAGACCGTTGTCGGCTCCCGAAAACTCGTCATCGGGGCGGGCGTCAAGGAGGGAGAGGTCATCGTGTCCCAAACGGACCAGGATCCATTCTGCGTTCACTATCTTGTTCTCCGGCGGCCTGAGATTCAGGCGTCCCCGGGCGACCCGAGGGACTTCTACGGAAGTCGGGCGCCCCTCTTCCTTCCATACCTGGAGACCTCCGTCAAGGAAGAGCGGCTCCGACGCTCCCGCCCCCACCACGTCCAGGGTCATCCAGAGGCGGGCGGCTATCATCGGGTTGGTTCCGTAGACTACGACCGTGCTACGGTCCGACACCCCAGCCTCTGCCAGAACGTCCCGGATCTCCGACAGGCCTCTCAGCTCCATTCCCACTCCTGTGGGGCCGGCCCATGAGATCCTGTCCATGAGAACCATGCGAGCCCCCGGAATATGGCCCGTCTGATAATCCATCCCGTCCGTGCTGGCGTGGAGGACCACCAGGTCGGAACGGCTCAGGTTCTCCTCCAGCCAATCACCTGACACGAGCAGCCGGGCCTGTTGGGCCTGCAGGGGCATGGCTAGAACGGAGAGGGAGGCGAGGAGCAGAGGGATTCTTTTACGACGCATGGGGTCTTCCAGGGCTCAAGAGAGAGGGCTTGATTACACTTCCAGAAGGCGAGGGTTTCGTCGGCGTGACGGGGCCCGGGAGGTTCATGGGCCCTACTTCAAATATATCCCCCTCTTTTTTTCCCCTCCAAGGTTTTTTCTGCTTCTCAGGAAACGTATGTTTACTCCCCTTCGATCACCAGGCTTTCGATGAAGAATTCCATCATACGATCGCGATCGATTCCCGCGTGCCCACGGTCGGGGCCCACCTGCACCTCGAAGTGCTTGCCGGCTTCCTGGAGGGCGGCGATGAGCTGAAGGGTGTTGGACGGGTGAACGTTGTTGTCGGCAGTACCGAAGAAGAGCATGAGGTCCCCTTCCAGATCCTCGGCATAGTTCATGGCGGATCCGGCATCGTACCCCTCCCGGTTCTCCTGTGGTATCCACATGTACCGCTCCGTATAGATGGAGTCGTAGTTCCTCCAATCGGTCACCGCCGAAGAGGCGGACGCAGCTTTGAAGACGTCGGGATTTCTCAGCAGCGCCATGGCTGAAGCCGTGCCCCCGTAGGAAGTGCCGAAAATCCCAGCCTTACCCTTTGCCACATAGGGCCGGTCCCAAAGGGCTCGAATGCCGGCGGCCTGATCGTCGATCTCTCCGGTGCTGAGCTTCATATAGATGGCGTCCAGGAACTTCTTTCCCCGTCCGGCGGCGCTTCGGGAATCCATTCTCACCACAAGGAATCCGTACTCGGTCAGGGGGTCTGGGAGGGTGAAGGTTTCTCTGGCCCCGTTGGTTCCTGGGCCGGCATAGACGCTCACCAGGACTGGGTACTGGATGGAAGGATCGAATTTCGAGGGCTTGTGGAGCATCCCGTGAAGCTGCGTGATGCCGTCAGCGCCAGTGAAAGTGAACATCTCCACCTTCTCGAGGCCGAGTTCTTCGAATCGGGTCAGATCGCTTTGAGCGAGCTCAGCCACCAGCCCCCCGTCGGAGTCCCTGAGGGTCGTGAAGGGGGGGATATCATGCGTTTGAGCGACGTCGACGAAGTGAGTGCCGTCCGGCGAGATCCGAACCGAGTGGTTGAAGGCCGGGTCGGTGAGGCGAACGTCACCGGTCCCATCCAGGTTGACCCGGTGGAGCTGCATCTTCATGTGGTTGTCGCCGTCCCGGGCCATGTAGTACAGAAGCCCGGCCTCTTCATCCACCTGGAGAATGTCGCTCACCTCAAAGGCGTGATCGGTTATGGTAGCCAGCAGCTCGCCGCTCAGGTCGTAGAGGTAGATGTTCCTGAATCCGGTCCGCTCCGAGATCCATAGAAACCGGCGGCCGTCTTCCAGGTATTGCCGGGGAGGGTGGTTCATGACCCAGCTGTCAGGCCACTCCTCGCGGACGATGACGCGGCAAGACCCGGTAGAAGGATGGCATGCCGCAAACTCGTTGATGTTCTGCCGGCGGTTGGTGCGTTGTAAGGTCAGCTCCGTTCCATCGGGTGCCCACTCGATTCGGTAGACGTAGTGGCCCACGACGTCGTTCGTGAAAGGTTGGCCATCTCGAACGTCGATCCGGGTCGAAGTCCTGGAGACCAGGTCGTACACGAAGAGGTCCACCACTGGATTGGGGGCTCCAGCCTTCGGGTAGGCCTCCACGTCCAGGCTGCTCTGAATCTCGGTTTGACCGAGCTGGAGGTAGTAGTCGAGAACCGGTCCCTCGTCGAATCCGTAGTAGGCGAGCTTCGAGCCGTCCGGGGACCACCACATGGCCGTGTTCTGGTTCAGCTCTTCCCCATAGACCCAACTGCCTGTCCCGAACTTGGTCCGATCGGCCTCGCTCCCTTCTGTCGTGACGGCGATTTCGCCCGTCCCGTCCGGGGCACTGATGTAGAGATTCCGGTCCCGGTAAAAGGCTCTTAGAGTACTGTCCGGCGACATGGCCGATTCGTACTGCCGACCCCTGGCAGGGCGGTCTCCCCTACCCATTCTTCCTTGGCCTGCCTCCGCCTGCGGGTCGTCCGGAAGAGTCGTCACAACTCCAGAAGCCACGTCGAACTCGTATCGTTGGCCATCCTGGACGTATTGGAAGCTATTCCCGTCTTCAGCCCAGATTGCCGACAGTGCACCGGAAACCATGGCTTCCCGGATCTGGGGTGCCATCTCCTGGTACCGATCATAGCCCGGCATCGACCGTAGGCGATCCTGTGCCAGAAGGCCCTGGGAGGTGGGGATGGTGAGGCCCGGGAGGAGCAGAAGAGTGAAAACCAGGGAGGTGAGGGTTCGGGTAGACATGTTCGCGATCTCCGGTTCGCCAGAGGAGTTCTTCCAACCAGTTGGTGGCAAAGGATAGGCCTGAG
>JASFVN010000500.1:0-3161 GCA_050049805.1 Gemmatimonadota bacterium | reverse complement strand
TGTTGGGTGCCCCGGCACCCTATTGGCGCGAGGTGGCCGCAGTGGACCCTGTGGCCACCGCCTCGGGCCTTTCCCTGCCGCTCTTCGTTCTTCAGGGAGGGAGAGACTATCAGTCCACCGTCGAAGATCTGGAGCTGTGGATCCAGGGCCTGAAGGGGCAGGCCGGATTCGAATCGAAGCTTTATCCGGACCTCAATCACCTCTTCGGCCCGGGCACCGGAATGGCGACGCCGGAGGAGTACGTGGCAAGTCCCAACCATGTGTCAATTGAGGTAATTCAGGACCTGGCAGACTGGATCTTCCGCGCTGGGGGGTGACCCCCCGCCTGGCATGGGCCTTGCCAATGCGGGCAGGGTCGGCAAGGTTATGCCGCCGTGACCGAAAAGAACCAGTGGACGAGACACCCATGATCGTGCCCCCGGGCCGGGGACGAAGCGCATCCAAGAGGGGGATGGGTAGCCGGCGCCGGCTGCTCGGTGGAGCCTCACCCTCCTTCTTCTTTTTTGGGATCTCGCCGAAGAAACCGCAAAGAGGGATTTTTCCGGTACTTCCGCTCCAGTGCGGAGGTGCCGGTTTCTTGATTTTTATGAGGGAAAACCAACCCAAACGCCGCCGTGGGAAACCCGGGGCGTGAACTCCGCATAGGGAGATCGAAATGAGCGAGTACGTTGCCAAGGTGATGGAGGCCGTCAAGGCGAAGGATCCGGCGCAGCCTGAGTTCCACCAGGCCGTGGAGGAGGTCGCCGAGTCGGTACAGATCGTCTACGACAAGCATCCTATCTACCGGAAGATGAAGGTTCTGGAGAGGATCATCGAACCTGAGCGGGTGATCCTGTTCCGGGTCCCCTGGGTCGACGATCAGGGCGAGGTCCAGGTGAACCGTGGATTCCGGATCGAGATGAACAGCGCCATCGGTCCGTACAAGGGTGGCCTTCGCTTCCACCCCTCCGTGAACCTGGGCATCCTGAAGTTCCTGGCCTTCGAGCAGGTGTTCAAGAACGCCCTCACCACCCTTCCCATGGGTGGCGGTAAGGGTGGATCGGACTTCGATCCCAAGGGCAAGAGCGATCTCGAGGTCATGCGCTTCTGCCAGAGCTTCATGAGCGAGCTGTTCCGCCACATCGGCCCGGACACCGACGTGCCCGCTGGCGACATCGGCGTGGGTGGCCGGGAGGTCGGTTTCCTCTTCGGTCAGTACAAGAAGCTCCGCAACGAGTTCACGGGCGTCCTCACCGGTAAGGGCCTGAACTGGGGCGGCTCCCTTATTCGCCCCGAGGCTACGGGTTACGGGGCTGTGTATTTCGCCGCCGAGATGCTCAAGACCCGGGGTGAGAGCCTGGAAGGGAAGACCTGCATCGTGTCTGGCTCCGGAAACGTGGCTCAGTACACCGCCGAGAAGGTTCTGGATCTGGGCGGCAAGGTCATCACCTTCTCCGACTCCGGCGGTTACGTTTTCGATGAGGAAGGCATCGACCGGGAGAAGCTGGCCTTCGTCATGGATCTCAAGAACAACCGACGTGGACGGATCAGCGAGTACGCAGAGAAGTATCCGAACGCCGTCTATACACCGGTGGATCCGGACCTCGACTACAATCCGCTCTGGGATCACAAGGCCGACGTGGCTTTCCCCAGCGCCACCCAGAACGAGGTGAACGCCAAGGACGCCCAGAACCTGGTGAACCAGGGTGTATACGTGATCTCCGAGGGCGCCAACATGCCCACCGTCCCCGACGGCGTGGAGATCTTTCTGGACAACGACGTCCTCTACGGCCTGGGCAAGGCTGCCAACGCTGGTGGTGTGGCCGTCTCCGGCCTGGAGATGTCCCAGAACTCCCTGCGCCTGTCCTGGACCAGGGAAGAAGTGGACGGTCGACTCAAGGGCATCATGAGCAGCATCCACAAGCAGTGCCTGGATGCGGCGGAAGCATACGGAAAGCCCGGGAACTACGTCCACGGAGCAAACATCGCCGGCTTCCTGAAGACCGCCAACGCCATGCTGGATCAGGGCGTGGTCTGAGGCTGGATTTTAGCTCGGAGAGGGAAACCCTCCGAGTGCCGCGGGTACAGGGGGGGCGCGCTTCGGTGCGCCCCCCTGTTATTTTCGACCTGAACCTACCCGAGGAATCCAGTCGTTTCCGGATCCTGCGACCAGCCCAGGAGAACCATGGCCGACCCCAGTCGCCCCGACTTCATCGAGGGAATCAGTGGCCGGAGAGGGAGCCTTCAGGACCTCATGCGGTTCAGGGTCCAGAACATCCTCTTCGTCTCGAGCCTCTACGAATCCTTCATCATGTCGGAGGACGGGCAGCTCAACGAGCTGATCCTGACCAAGTTCCTGGATCTCAACCTGAGCCAAGCTCCGAACATCACACGGGTACCGAGCGGCGCTCAGGCCCTGGAGTTGGCCCGTAAGCAACACTTCGACGTCATCATCACCAGCCTGCAGTTGGGAGACATGCACGCGGTGCAGCTGGCCCACCAGGTCAGGGAGGCTGGGTTGGAACTCCCTGTTCTGGTCCTGGCCTACGATCACCGGGAGCTGAAGGACTTCGAGAGCCGACATGGTTTCTCGGAGCTCGAGCAGGTGTTCATCTGGCAGGGGGATGCCCGGATCCTCCTGGCCATGGTGAAGCTCTGGGAAGACCGGGTGAACGTCGAGTTCGACTCCAGCATGGGCGTCCCGGTCCTGCTGGTCGTGGAGGACAGCGTCCGGTTCTACTCCTCCTTCCTGCCCGTCATCTACTCCGAGGTCATGAAGCTCTCCCAGAGCATCTTCTCCGAAGGAGTGAACCTCTATCAACGACTCCTCAGGATGCGGGCCCGGCCCAAGATCCTGCTGGCCACCGATCTCACGGAAGCGTTGGAGTACTTCTCGACCTACCAGCCCAACGTCATGGGGGTCATCTCCGACGTCCAATTCCCGGTGAACCCGGGGGAGGAGAGCTCGCCCTCGGCAGGCCTCGACCTGGCTCGGAAGATCAAGGAAGACCGCCCCGACATTCCCATTTTGCTTCAGTCCAGCAACCCTCAGTTCAGGGAGGCGGCCGAGGCGGTGGCTTCGGGGTTTCTGCTGAAAGGATCCCCGGAGATGCTGGACGAAATCCGTCAGTATCTCACGGACCATTCCTTCTTCGGCGATTTCGTTTTCCGAATGGACGACA
>JASFVN010000499.1:0-3162 GCA_050049805.1 Gemmatimonadota bacterium | reverse complement strand
GAGCTGCTGCCGGAGATCCAGGAGGTTATGGAGGATCCGGCCCCGGACTTCCGACCCCAGGCCGGTGAGGGTCTGGATGAACCCATCCAGCCCCATCCGGAGGGAGACGCGGCCATCCACCAACTTCGGTCGCCTTTCTGCCCCGGCCTCATGCTCGAGGTCTGCCCCACGCCCCGAGCGAAGCTCCTCAGGGACAGCCTCCAGATGATGGCGTGGGAAGGGGCATCGGCGGACAGCATCGTGGATTGGATGTTGGCCAGCTACGGCGAGGAGTACAGGGGCGTGCCCCAGACCAGCGGGAGTGGTCTTTTCGCCTGGCTCATACCGCCTTTTGCGCTCTTCGGAGGCCTGATCGGAGTCGCCGTGGCCCTTCGGCATTTCCGGCGGGGACGGGAGGAAACCCCGGTTGCCTCTCCGGCTCTTTCGGAGGAGGACGAGAGCGTTCTGGCCGCCGCCCTGGAGGAGCTCAAGGCTTCGGAGGAGGTGCCTTTCTGAGCGCCGAGCCGCCCCCGGACCGGGAAGCCTCGGAGGAGCCCGACCTCAGGTCGCCCTCCATGCTGGACCTGGTGCGCCTGAGTCCCCGGCGCCTCTTCCCCCCGGGCGGGGAAGAGCTGTACCGGCATGTGGCCCGTCTGGCCAAGCTATCCAGAGGCCTCGAAGTGCTTGATGTTGCCTGCGGGAAGGGGATCGCCCTGGAGTATTTCCTGAGGGAGCACGGGGTCCAGGGCACCGGTGTGGAAGCGGATTCCCATCTCATTGCCGAGGCCGAGTGGTACTTCAGGGAGCAGGGCCTCTCGCAGGACGTGAGCTTCCAGAAGGCCTCCTCCGTGGATCTTCCCTTCCGCGACGAGATCTTCGACGTGGTCGTGGGTGAGGTGGGATTGGCGGCCACCGTGGATCCCATGGTGGCCATCCAGGAGCTGGTGCGGGTGGCGCGCCCGGGTGGGCGTGTAGTCCTGATCCAGCTGGTTTGGAAGGCGCCGGTAGACGAGGGCAGGAAGCCGGTGCTCTCGGAGCACCTGGGTGCCAGGCCCCTCATGGCGGTGGAGCTCAGGCGAACCCTGCTGGATGCCGGCGTGTCGGACCTCCACACCGAGGACTGGACCGAAAAGGACACGGCCTTCCGATCCGAGGTGAAGAAGCCATTCCCCGATTTTGCCGAACTGTTCACGCTCAGGGAAAAGCTCGGAGTGCTGCGACGGGCCCGGAAGCGATGGGGTTGGAAGGGTGTCTGGACCGTGTTTCATCGGGAGCGGGAGGTTCACCGGCTCCTCACCAAAGAGCGGATCCTGGGGCTGAACCTCCTGGTAGGTGTCAAGTCCGGGCGTCCGCCCGACGAGACTCTGGCGGAAGGGGAGTCGGTGGAAAAGGCAGGCCTGGAGGTTCGGGCGCCAGGTCTCCCCGGCTCGCCGGAGGAAGAAGGGCTCCAGACCTCGGGACTCCCCCTCTTCGGCTCGGGCGATGGGGACGGCTAGACATGAAGTGGAGGTCGCCCTTCCACTGCCCGTTCACACCACCTTCACCTACACCGTAGAGGACGCCGCGCCCCCACCGGGCACCCGCGTTCTGGTCCCCTTCCGTAGGGAGGAGCGGGTCGGATGGGTCATGGGCCCCGGGTCCGGAAAGGAGCTGGCCCGCATCCGGCCGGTCCTGAACGTTCTGGAGGACGAGCCCTCGGTCTCTGGCGGGCTCCTGGATCTCGCCACCTGGATGGCACGGTACTACCTGGCGCCCATCGGCGTGGTGCTTCGCACCTTCCTTCCGTCTCTTCTCTCCGATTCCTCCCGGGACTTCCTGACCCTGGCCGGGCAGTGGGAGGGCAAGGGCACGCCCCGGGAAAGGAAACTCCTGGAGGTCTTGGCCCGGGCGGGGGAGCCCCGGAGGGTGGCGACGCTCCGAAAGGCCCTGAAGATGGGCTCCCTGTGGCCCGAGATCCGGAGGCTGTCGGGGAAGGGTATCATCCGGCACGAGACGGTCTCCCCGACCGAACCCGCGGTCCGGACCCAAAGGGTGGTTCGAATCTCCAACTGGATTTCGGATCTCGGAGCTCGGGACGAAGTCTTTGGGAGGGCGCACCGCCAAAGGGAGGCCTACGAGCTCCTGGAAAGCAGCGGCGGGAAGGTCGAGCACTCACACCTGTTGGACCACGGTGGATTCAGCCCCTCGGTGATCAAGGGCCTGGCCGAGAAGGGATTGGTGGTCTTTGAGGACCGGGAGGTTTTTAGGGACCCCTTCCGGGAGGATCTTCCCCCCGAGCGGAAGGACCTGACGCCCACCCCCGGCCAGACCGGGGTGCTCTCGGCGCTCCTGCGGGGGTTGGCCGAACCCGATCCTCGCCCGTTTCTGCTCCACGGAGTGACGGGATCGGGGAAGACCCTGGTGTATATCGAGCTTATAAAGGAGGCGATGAAGAACCGGGGTTTGGGCGCTATCGTCCTGGTTCCGGAGATCGCCCTCACGCCCCAGACGGTGGGCCGCTTCCGGGCCCATTTCGGAGACCAGGTGGCGGTGCTCCACTCGGCGCTGTCCGACGGGGAGCGCTACGACGCGTGGCGCCAGCTTCGGAGAGGAGACAAAAGAATCGCTGTGGGAGCCCGGTCCGCGGTGTTCGCTCCGGTGGAACGCCTGGGGGTCCTGGTGGTGGACGAGGAGCACGACAGCAGCTACAAGCAGTCCGAAAGTCCCCGGTATCACGCTCGTGACGTGGCGGCGGTACGGGCCGGACAGACCGGGGCCCTCTGCCTGCTGGGGAGCGCAACTCCCTCGTTGGAGAGCTGGCACAACGCACAGACGGAGAAATACCGGCTCCTATCACTCCCGGATCGGGTGGGGGGCGGTACCCTGCCTCCCGTGGAGGTGGTGGACCTGCGGGAGCTCTGGAGGGGGCAGGCCCAGGGAACGAGGAAGTCCAGGCCGCAGACCGGGGACGGGGTCCTCTCTCCTCGCCTGGTGGAGGCTATCCGAGCACGTCTTCGGCGAAAGGAGCAGGTTATCCTCCTCCTGAACAGGCGCGGGTACTCCAGCTTCGTGCAGTGTCGGGAATGTGGTGACGTGTGGCGGTGTAACCGTTGTTCGGTGTCCCTCACCTACCACCGTGTCACGGGCCGGCTCCTCTGTCACCACTGTCGCTACGAGGAGGAGGCACCGAGCAGATGTGGCCGT